>JAGWBT010000257.1 GCA_021295755.1 Candidatus Poribacteria bacterium | reverse complement strand
TTGATCCCGGTAACATGCTGTATTCACCTGTTACCCAGCCCCGGTTCTTGCCTCTCAAATGAAAGGGTACCCGGTCGTCGATGCTGGCGGTGCACAATACGCGGGTTTCGCCAGTTTCCATCAGGACAGATCCGGCAGGATGCTTGGTGTAACCACGTGTAATCCGCACGGGTCGCAACTGATCATTATGTCTTTTGTCAATTCGCTTCATATGAGTCGATAGAGCAATCTTTTTTCAGAATTGTCAGACTGAATACGGCTGATTATTGTAACTGTATTGTCGAAAATCGGTGAGATCTAGTTTGATGAAGATCGATCACCGATGTCGTTCTGATCGGTAGGTGCCCTATTGCGAAATATATTGTGAAACTCAGACTACCTGTTCAATCAAATTCGCCAATGCGACCTCGCCTCGCTCCAGCAATCTTTCTCGTGTCTGCTCAAGTGAATAGCGACCATAGAAATAATTAAGCTTGTCAGCGGATTTCTCTTAGATTTGACGGACAAATTCCTTAGTCGGGTCATACCTTTTCTCAACTCTGTCCAGCATTGTTTTGGGTTCAATCGATAAAAGTCGTTCTTTGGCAATTGCAAGTAACTTACCGCTAAAAGCATTCAATGCCGCACCGAGTAGTTATGTGCTGACAACAGTCGTTCTGTCGACATCCTTGCACCGAGAATCCCGGAGCGATTATTGGGTTCTTCTGATGGGTGCTTTGGTACAGTAGCTGATGATTCTTTGTCCTATTGAGCAGACACATCTGTCGTATCCACTTCGCGCTCCGCTGCGAGGTAGATGTCCTCGAAGCAACACTTGGAGTTGGCGGCCGACGAATCCGCCCCTTCGTCGTCCGGACATTCGTGGAAAACGTACTTTATGCCGAGTGTCTAGAAATAGTCGCCGAAAAAGATTGCGCTGTAGCAACAGGTAAATGTACCCGTCGTCGGTAAAAGCCGGCGAAGAGGCTGGCACCACTATGTGACAAAGCATTAACGAGCAGAAAGTCAATCCTTCAGTCGTCTCAGGTAGTACCGTGCTGAATGGTACAGAATTTCAAACGTAAACGATACGGACACACTTTTCAGTACAGTTTTGAGAAAATCCCTACTGCGTCTCGAAGTCAAAGATAGTGCTTTTTCATAATCAAGACTCTGTAATCATCCTTACCAAATACACTTGAACATTTAGCTAAATTTGGAAAAAAGTGTCAACAAATCTCGGGAATCGACACTTGCCGCTTCCACCCGAGCGAGCGGCCCTTCATCGCGCGATTCACCTGGCACATCTTGATATGGCAATACGGCAGTTTCGGTTATAGCTTCGGCACGAATTCAGCGCATACTGTTCGGCCAGGCCATACGAGGTCCCCCAACCACTCCCGTAACCGTTGTTGTCACCAATGGCGAGTGCGCCGCAGGCATCACGGAACCAGACGACTTCAAAGCAGTTGGTGCCACCTTTGCGACGGCACTCCGAGATGGCGTCGTTCCGTGCTTCGGATAAACTGCCGTAACTCCAAGCCATTCCCCAAGCGTAGCCGCCGCCGTATTCCTGACTGAAAGCGGTCGAGCCGTAGACATGAGACAGAGCATCAACCAACACAACAACTTAACGCGCTTCATGGCCGAATACTTACCGAGACATCCCACTGACCGTTGCGTAACCGAGGATGCGCTTGCCAGTGTGGCTTCGAGAAAATTCCTACTACTTTTCGGAGTTAGAAGATGGTGCTTATTCACAATAACCATAATGAAGTCTCCATTTTTATGTAAAAATAACATGTAGCCTGCAGTTAAAAATATTAAAGCATAGATTTTGGTCGATATTCGGGAAATTCAAAATTAATCGACTCGGATGCGCTTTCCAGTGCGGATTTGAGAAAATTACCACTGCGTTTCCGAGTTAAAAATGGTGCTTTTTCATAATTAAGACTCCAATTTCAAGATAATTTTTCCGTAATCATGCCGTACCAATTACACCTGAATATTTGGTCAAAATTGGAAAAAGCATCAATAAATCTCGGGAATTGACACCCACCGCTTCCACCCGAGCGAGCGACCCTTCATCGCGCGACTCACTTGAGACTGCGCATTCTACGCAATTGGGACGATCGGGCGTTTTTGCTTCAACCGATAGGTCGAGGTTCATGCCTATGCCAATCGGGTGGTGTTTCGTCTCAACGGCAGGATCGTTGGCGAGCGTGACCGCACGATACCGAATGTCTGCAGGCAACGCACCCTCGGTCATTGCAAGCAGCTGCAGCCCGACTCTTCGGCCGGGTGCCGCCGGCATCGATTCACCGAGGAAAACTTTGGGAGGTAAATTACCTCAGGCCAGACCTGAACAGCGCCAGCTCTGTTGTTCTTCAAATCGACAGAAACCCATCGTACCGCGACTGCATCGGTTCACACCATGCTCCAAACACCCCATTGCCTGTTCAATGTCATTGACTGTTGCCGTTAACAGAGTCATATTGCGAGTCTGCAACCAATCAAATAACCAATAAACGGTAATGCGGCAACCATCAACCATCGTCCTTGACAACCCGAGTTAACTTAAAGTCCAGTGCACACAGGCGGTAACTTCCCCATCATGACAATAGCGCGAACTTTGTGCTGGTCAGTTGAAGAACTGATTTCGAGAGCAGTGGGTAGGGGCGGTCACGCACGGCTGGGTCGTTGCTGAAACAGTCCCGCTGTCATGAGATCAGATCGGTCAGTCTGGAGCTTGTCTAGCAGCTGTCTCCAGTTTGGTTTCAAAGAACTTATCCATTCCTAGTCTGTAACTCGCACACCCACCAACTCAAAGTCCCAAAACAGGGTGCCCTTTTGGACTGCGTTTTTGAAACTGATATTATCCTGAAAATCTCTAGCTTGCCGGGGTGGAACATTAATCGCGACAAAATCGACTTGTTCACCGATAATTGGACATTCATCGTTGACAGTTCCGCTACCATCAGGGCAGTCACGCAATGTAATCTTGATAAGAACATCGGTAATCACCTTCCCCGAAGAATTCGACACACGCCCTGAATAATCCCAACTTTCGCCATAAGACTCCTGAGCATTCACGTCGTCAAGCTGTACCGATTCTCTTTCAATTGGAAAATTTGAAGTTTCCGATTCATCATCGCTCCAATTGCACCTAGCAGGCTGAAACCTATTTTTGGAGAATAGTAACTTACTACGATCAGCGCGGTGCAGACGATGGCCAGCGCAACCCATTGCATATTTCGAGTTCCTTTCTGTATAAATCCTTTTAATCGTACAATAAATGGTCGTTGTGCGTTCCACTAACTTGCGATTCCAGCAACCAGAACGCGATCAACTTGCCTGCTTATATAGCCTAAATTTTTATTTTTGCCAAGAATTTTTTCTGTGAGTGATTTACCTGTCAGTTCCGTTGAGTCGGTACTTCCACCGCATTTCGATTCGCCTCGGGAACGCTACAACTACAACAAA
>JAGWBT010000256.1:722-2322 GCA_021295755.1 Candidatus Poribacteria bacterium | reverse complement strand
AATACGGGGCGCGGTTCTAAACCGCGCCCGCGAATGTTCAATTAGAGTCCTTGCCCTATCAGCACAAGGTCAAGGATATTGACGACTTCATCCGCATTGACATCGGCGATGATTCCTGCACCCTGATCGCCCAAGAACTGAGCCGCGATGACCAGATCCGAGATATTGACAATCCCGTCGTTGTTTACATCTTCGCGGCGCGAGATAATCTGCGCAATTCCGATGTTGTTGGTGCCGTGTCCGGCTTGGTAGGTTTTGAGCAGCGTCTCATCGGGTCCCATGACGAGAACAGTGGAAAATCCACCGCCGGTCCAGTCAGGTTTAGTAATGTAGAGATTCCCGTCTGGTCCGAAAGTCATCCCAGATCCGCCAGCGAATTCGGCGAGCGCGTCTTTCTTGTCCCGAATCCATTTTTGAGTCGGCACATCGTAGATAAGTAAGCCTGGATTCTGCCAACCACTCTGAATAAACAGTTGCTTCTGTGGACTGATTGCAAATGCCCCAGGTGTCGTCTTGAGGTCAACTTTTTTGATAATTTCATCAGTAGTGGCATCAATGAGGACAATGTTACCTGAAATCAGATTGTAGTCGCCTGTCGTCTTTACAATCACTGTAGATTCGCCGTCGTTGAGGATCCCACCTGCATTTATGGGCATCGGGATAGATTTCAGGACAGTGTCCATTTCGGTATCAATCACCGTGACACTGCTTTGATAATAGACGGATTCACCGGCTTCCGCGTCCCATTCCCAAGCCGGGTTGGTCACGTACGCTTTGCCGTTGAGAAGCGTTATACCGGTCGTTTTGTTGAAGGAAGGATCCGTAATAACCTTTGTTACACTGCGATTGGGGATGTCAATGACATGCACCTGATGGGCGTTATCGCACGTAACGTACATTTTATTTGGCTTAACAAGTGCAAGACTTTGTGGGTAAGCACTGGATTCAATCGGAATTTCACCGACAATCTCTCGCTGTTCCAGATTGACAATTAGGATGCTGTCGCTGAGAATCCCAGAAATCCAATCAAAACGGGAGATGTAAGCGAGGTGCCCGTGAATGAGAAGACCACTCGGTACATCACCGATAGTAAGTATCTCACGATCAACAGCCCGTTTCTCATTCGGTTCATCGAGATCTATAAGTGAGAGTGTAGAGGTGATGTTCAAGTAGATTTTGGACATCTGTTTGTCCAAAGGTTGGACTCGTGAGGAGTGTAAGGAGAAGTGCCCCTATCAGTAGGAATGCGTGTAGTTTGAGACACGGGGCAGGCGAGAAAGGTCGCCGAGAAACTTTTTTATATGCGCTTGCAAGCGGCGCTGCTACAACTTTGTTCATTAAAACCTCCGTAATGAAACAAAAAACCCCTGCTTCCAACGGAAAGACAGGGGGTGAAGCGACACTTCGTATAATGCTGATCCTGCTGAACCCGAAACTTCATACTTTACGCCGGTACTTCCATATTTAATCTAACAGGATACTGCTGCGCGCTGTTCCACCGCTTTCCCGCGAAAGCAGATACGTGAAACACGATCCAGGCAGGTCTCCTGACTTCCGATCTTTTGGTGTAGCTTGCAAACCAAAACTTGTGCTACACATT
>JAGWBT010000256.1:0-342 GCA_021295755.1 Candidatus Poribacteria bacterium | reverse complement strand
CTATACCCTCTTCTCCAGTCTCAAGAAAATCAGATATAACAATATTGATTGTTTCAAAGGCTGGGACAGTGATACTATTCCCTCCGCGAGTTAGGGTGTGGTCAGTTGCGTCATCATTATAAATTTGTATAGACTCTCCGCCCTCCACCTCAATAACAAGCGGGTCAGGGGTACAGCCGGTAATGTTTAAAAGATCGACATTTACAGCTGCTGCATCCACCGCCTCCCACCATCGATTTCTCTCTTCATCTGTCGTATCTTCCCCCGGCCAATCTGAAAATAGATCAATTGCGGGTGTAACTTCTTCCGTCGGATCAGGCATTACGGTTTTCCCAACCGTCA
>JAGWBT010000255.1:4224-4571 GCA_021295755.1 Candidatus Poribacteria bacterium | reverse complement strand
GCATCTGTCGGAAACGGTGTTTTTTGCGAATTAGGCAACGGAGATGTCGATTTCCCTGCGTTCCTTACGGAGTTGCGAAGTCGGGATTACGACGGTTGGATTGTCGTGGAGCAAGATGTCTTACCGGGGATGGGCAGCCCGTATGAGAGTGCGGAACGGAACCTTCGGTATCTAAATTCAATTCTATAACAATAAAAAACAACGTTAGCGTTAGGAGTAATATTAGATGAACAAACCTTCAAAAATCCGTGTCGGTCTTATCGGTGCTGGACGTATCGGTAAACTTCACATTGAACACCTTGCCCAGAATATACCAGAAGTTGAATTGACCACGATTTGCAGCTTAA
>JAGWBT010000255.1:0-3884 GCA_021295755.1 Candidatus Poribacteria bacterium | reverse complement strand
ATTGAATACGTCAAGGTCTCCGGCGGCATTTTTCTTGACATGACGATCCACGATTTCGATATGGCGCGCTATCTGATTGGGGATGAGGTGGTTGAGGTCTACGCAGCGGGCGGGGTGCGCGTTGATCCGAAAATTGGCGAGGCTGGCGATATTGACACGACAGTTATCACCTTACGATTCCAGAATGGGGTTATCGGAACAATCGATAACAGTAGAGAGGCTGTCTACGGCTACGACCAGCGAGTTGAGGTCTTCGGCGCGAAGGGGATGGTTACGGCGGCGAATCCACTGACAGATACCGTTACCTTTAGCGGTAGCGACGGGAGCCGTGCGGCATCGCCCCCATATTTTTTTGTGGAACGCTACAAATCGGCATTTCTCTCGGAATTGCAAGCGTTCTTCACATGCATCCAAGAAGACACACAACCAGCAGTTACAGGGGCGGATGGTCGTGCACCTGTCGTGATAGGTTTTGCAGCCTTGAAATCGCTTCGCGAAAATCGTCCCGTCCGTTTGTCGGAAATTTAGTGGTAGGCTCTGAGCAGATGCCCTACTCACCACCGACATCACCGACTTCGATTTCGATCTCATCTCGATTTCGGATACGTTCCACGAGTCCGTCCCGGATGTCCACAATCCGGTCAGAGACATCAAGCATCTTCAGATCGTGCGTTGCCGAGATGACAGTGACACCCTGCTCGTTATTCAGGCGTTTAATGAGATCAATGATCTCGCGTCCCGTAATTGTATCGAGGTTTGCTGTCGGTTCATCGGCGAGGATAATGCTCGGATCGTTGGCAAGTGCTCTCGCGATAGCGACGCGTTGACGCTGCCCGCCTGAAAGTTCATCGGGGAGATGGTACATCCTGTCCCCTAAGCCTACCATATCCAGCAACTTTTCTGCTCTTTCATTGCGATCTTTCTCAGAAATCCCAGCGAAAATCATAGGCAGCGTTACGTTTCCGTGCGCGCTCCGAACGTGCAGCAGGTTGTAACTCTGAAAGATGTAGCCCACGCGGTGGCACCGAAACGCCGCAATCTGTCTTTGCGAAAGTTGGGACATGTTTTGCCCGTCGATGTAGACCTGTCCCTCTGTGGGGCGGTCAAGCGCACCGATCATGTTAAAAAGTGTGGATTTACCGGAACCGGAGGGACCCATAAGCGAGATATACTCGCCACGTTCAATCTCAAAAAGCACGAAGAATGTTTGAACCCATGCGATATTCTTTGACAACATCTTCAGTTTTCACAACGATATCATTCATAATTTTCCTCCGTGCCTATACCTCGGTACGCATCGCTTCAGCCGGTGGGAGTTTCGCAGCACGCCACGCAGGGAACGATGAACCGATGACTGCCAAAATCATGCCGAGTATACATCCAATCAGAATGACGACTATCACACCGAGCTGCATCGGCCCGTTTTCAGGCTGCGCTGGTAATAGCGGGAAATAGAAGAATAAGTCTAACCCATAGTCTTTAAGTCCTAAAAGTACTGCACCCAGTGTGCCGAGGAGTGCACCGATCAGTGCCCCAGAGAACCCTTGGAATCCTGATTCAAGTAGGAACAGTCTAACCACGAATCCATCTAATGCACCGAGACATTTCATTGTACCGATCTCACGGAAACGCTCTGTTACTGCCATCAGCATTGAGTTTGCGATACCTACCACACAGACAATCAAGGACATAACAATGAGCCATATATCTTTTGTGGAAATACCTTGTTCCGTTGTCTCTTCAAAAGTGTTAATTGTTGATTGTCGTCCGCTCTCCTGTAGCGCGATACCGATTTCGTTGTTCGTCCATACCGAGACCAAAAACGCAATACCCAGTGTGATGCCGGCTGTCGTGATGATTGAACGACCAAAACGGATTTTTAAACTCTGAAAACTAATCCGTAGCGATTCTACGAAAGGCAGATCAATCTGTTCTTCAATTGGTGTTCTTTGCTGCAAATCTCTGTCTCCTTATTTTTTGTGTCTATGAAGATATTGTATCAAATTTACAATTTCAAGTCAAGTTTTTCATGCATATTACATACGCAACGGCCAGGAGACGCTTGCTGTAGGCGAGACTTCCGAGTCGCGATGCCGCTGATTGCCTCTATAGCATTGACTTTTCAATTTTTCGTTGGTATACTGACGCAAAGGCAGGTACAAAACCGATGCTTCAAAAGTTTTTATTTTCTCTGCTACTATTGTTATCTGTCGGTATACTGCATTCGAGTACACCGATTTCCGCACACGACGCTTTCTATCCACACCATCGTGAGGATTTTGAGAACATGGCGCGCCGTCGCGAATTACGAACAACTGTCCTTCTCAGCACAGTTGTTTTTCTCTGTGTGCTTGGGGCAGTTGTTTACGTTGCCTTGCGAAGAAGTACAGATGATACTGATGTTGACGAAGTTGACGCGAAAACGGTTCAGGAACGCTTGACGGATGCCGCAAATGGAGCCGCGCGTGCTGCGCAACAGGTACTTGACACCACGGGTGATGTCGCGGAAGCTGCCACAGCATGCTTTACAACCTATGCTGAGGCATTTGGTGTAACATGGCGGCCCCCTTCTTATGAACAGCGTCGTCCTGAATCAGTGCCGTACCAGATGCGATGCAAAATTGGGGCGGATGTTGTCACCCTCAGCATTGGGACGCAAGTCGTTCAATTGAAGGTAGAGCACACACCCCCTAAAATAGGTTTGAGTTCGCAAGAAGCATCAAAAAGTGTGAGTGCAACTGTTGTACTGGAAAGATCCGGTAAAGGAGAAGAATAGAAGATTATCGGTTACTTCGTGAGTCGGTTGATGAGTGAGGCACTATAGCCTGCACCGAAACCGTTATCAATGTTTACAACGGTGACACCGGAGGCGCAGCTATTTAGCATGCCTAACAAGGCAGCGAGTCCACCGAAACTTGCACCGTAACCGATGCTGGTGGGGACAGCAATCACGGGACAATCCACCAACCCACCCACAACGCTCGGAAGCGCGCCTTCCATCCCCGCAATAACGATGATAACGCGGGCTGTCAGAAGTTTTTCGTGGTTGCTGATGAGGCGGTGTAAGCCTGCTACACCGACATCGTAAAGGCGTTCCGGTGCGTTTCCCATCATCAATACCGTTTCAGCGGCTTCCTCTGCAACCGGTAGGTCGGACGTGCCGGCAGAGACAACGAGAATCCCCGGTGTACCTTCCTCTTCAGATTGGGAAACGCTAATCGTGCGTCCGAGGTCGTTATAGCGTGCCGCAGGTTGGGTGGCTTTTACGGCTTCATACATGTCCGGGGTAGCGCGAGTTGCAAGGAGGGGGTGTCCCGCAGCGAGAATGCGTTCACTAATCTGCTTGACATGTTCTGACTTCCGGGAACCCTGTACGCAGCTGACGATGGTGATCAATTTTTGAGAACCCTAAATCTTCAAACGGAAGCGTGCGAAGAGATTGCAGCGCGTCATCCACTGCAATCTCTCCACCTTTAACCTCTTCAAGCAGGGCTCTTAACTTTTCAGTTTCCATTGACATCCTCCCACAGATAAATCAGTGGGATTCCTCCGTTCCTGTTTCAACGTCCACTGTCTCCAAAGTGAGGTCTTACACGGACTCCACAGGCGTTTAGGCTCTCCGCCTGCCCGACGGCGAGTAAGTTGGTGGCAGGAGAGGTGGAACTGGTCCCACCACAGCTAAAGTTAGCATCCTGAGAAGAGACCCTTAGGCTTTGTCAGTCGCCTCTTCGTCGGTTCCGTCATTGCTGCCAACGCCCGGGATGGACTCGGCAATTTTAGCGCGGACATCCGCAGAAACTTTACGACCCGCTTCTACGGCAGTCTTTACCTGTTCACCTGCTTCATGGAGACGTTCTTTTGAGGTATCTACGATGCCGTGAACG
>JAGWBT010000254.1 GCA_021295755.1 Candidatus Poribacteria bacterium | reverse complement strand
GGATTGCGTACCATGCCTACACGTTTGCGCCAGCATTACGAATCCGGAATGATTGTTGCCAAATGGCTATCAGAACGTCCCGAAGTCGCCAGAGTGATTCATCCGGCGTTGCCGGGAGACGCCGGATATGAAATTTGGAAACGAGACTTTTCAGGTGCAAGTGGTTTGTTCGCATTTATCCTCAATCCTGTATCAACTTCAGCAGTTGCTGCGCTTGTCGACAATGCCAAACTGTTCGGAATCGGATACAGTTGGGGAGGTTTTGAGAGCCTGTTGATTCCCTTCGACCCGAGTGACTACAGAACGGCGACAAAATGGGAAGCCGAAGGTCCGGCACTTCGCATGCATGTCGGTTTGGAGTCCACCGACGATTTGATTGCTGACTTGGAAGTTGGTTTCGAGGCAATGAACCTGAGGGAATAAAATGTCCGGCCAAAACGAACAAATTCGTAGTGAAATCGATCAGCTGATTGAACGGCACTTATCAGTCGAGCTGGCAACAGTTTCCGCCGATGGGGTACCCTCTGTAAGTTATGCGCCATACGTCTATATGGGTAATCTGTCGTTTGGTGTATTTTTAAGCAGTCTCGCTGAACATACGCATAATATTGCAAGTAACAACAGCGTATCAGCCATGGTGATAACAAGTGAAAAAGATTCACCAAATCTATTTGCCAGAGAGCGAGTTGTAATCACCTGTAAGGCTGAACTCCATGATCGAAAAAGTATTGAGTTCGCCAATTGGATTCCGAGCTACCGGGAACGTTTCGGTGCTATAGTCGATACTCTGGTGCAGCTCGCCGACTTTAATCTTCATACCTTGCAACCGGTGCGAGCAGTCTATGTCAAGGGATTCGGTCAGGCTTATAGAATTTCGGGTGATGATATGAATGAAGTAGAACATATCACCAATCCCGCCCGTGATGCGCAAAACCGAAATAAGGCCACAAAGAGGAGTCAAAAGTGATCGTTGAACAGATTTGGACAAATAACGCCTACCGCAATTTTAACTACCTGATTGCTTGCGGAGAGTCAGGTGAAGCCATCGCAATAGACCCGCTCGATCACTCAAAATGCCTGGCCAGAGCTAAAAATCGCGGATGGGAGATTACGGCAGTACTGAACACGCATGAGCATCATGATCATACCGGTGGCAATGAGATGATGATTAAAGCAACAGGTGCCCAGTTAATCGCCCACAAGAATGCCAAGGATAAAATACGTGGAATCGGTAAGGTGGAACTCGAGGCAATGGATACTCCCGGCCATACCATGAGTCATATCTGTCTTCTCTCTCACAGCGACGTCCCTGCACTATTCTGCGGCGATACACTGTTCAATGCAGGTGCGGGGAATTGTCACAACGGAGGTCACCCTCATGAACTCTATGAGACATTTGCAAGCCAACTCGACAATCTATCTGCTGATACGAAAATATACCCGGGGCACGACTACATCGCAAACAATCTGGCATTCACGCTTGAACAGCAGCTGACCTCCTGGCTCAAATAGAGAATCAAGACCCGGATGAAGCGCTTGTCACAACACTGAAGATGGAAAAGACATTCAATACGTTCTTTCGATTGAGCAGTCCGACTGTGATTGAGCGACTTCGCGATAGTTTTCCTGACCTACCCGACAACCCCGACCGGAAAACTGTATTTCTAAAACTGCGTGAATTGAGAAATAGTTGGTAGCGCTCAAGACGCGTCAACCCGATTTTTTGGCAATCACAATTTGTCGAAAAGTCAGATTGATCCTTTCGCCTCGGACTGTTTTGGTTTTTGGCACAGAGTGCCTCCAATAACGCTGTGTTTCACCTGTCATGATCAGAACCGAACCATGCGTGAGAATTCTTTCCCAACGGCAAGCAAGTTTTTTGTGTTTCATGAGGAACTTTCGCTTGTCTCCCAAACTGATTGAAGCAATTGTGGGTTGATATCCTAATTCCGGCTCATTGTCACTGTGCCATCCCATACTGTCGGAGCCACTTCTGTAAAGATTCAACAAAACACTGTTGAATCGAATCCCTGTCAGGTTTTCGAGAGAATTTCGCAACTGCGATAGAGTTTCAGTCCACGGTAGTGGCACATTACGCAATCCGGAATACGTATACACAGCTTCTGGGTCACCATACCAAGCTGATAGTCGGGGAGACTTGACCACTTTCGCACCCATTTTGATTGTCGGCTGTATCCATGCTGTTTGCTCGCGCAACTCTTCCAGATAAAGTGTTGCCAAGTGCGGTGGGATAAATTCCTCTTTTGTCCAAAGACAACCTCCATCGAGTTTCGTAAGATCAAAAGAGGCGTTGAGCAGTCTATCGTTTAGTTTATTTTCTGACACGATTGCAGGTTGTGGGTATCGGATGAACCTAATGACCGATATATGTTTATCCGTCACACCTCCGCCAATCTGGCACGACGTCCACCACGGCGCACATTTTCCTGCTGAAATGGTTTATTGACAAAGAGCAAACAATCTCCGACATCTACCTGATGAAAGTCGGAAAATTCTACTTGTTGTTCTTCAGTTTTAATATTTTCGGTTTTGGGTACGAGTACACAACCGCCAGCAGATAACATCTTTGAGAGTTGATCAACCAACATTGGTGAGATCTCCTCATTGCATAAAATTACCAGATTGAGGGAATGTTGACTGATATCCTTTAAAAAATCTACTGGCGTCTGGCGATGTACAGCGACCCTCAAATCCATTACCAATTCGTTTTCTGCATCACTCTTTGGAGAATCTTCAGGAAGATTGACAACTAATCGAGTCATCGCGTCCATGCCTCGAAGTATCGAACTGCAGAAAAATAGCGTGGATTCGCCTACGGCTAGAATCAATCCGTTACAAGCCATCGACGCGAAAGCGATCATTAGTTGATCAACATTCCGGGTTTTCGGTGCC
>JAGWBT010000253.1 GCA_021295755.1 Candidatus Poribacteria bacterium | reverse complement strand
ACGACACGACCCGCCTGCAAATCAACGATCTCCAGAAACATCTGTAAGATTGCAACTAAGGACCTCTCACGTTGTTTCAATGCTAGCAAGAGCAGAAAGTTAAGCGTAAGCGGATGAACAGTTTCGGATAGAAGTTGTTGAAACATCTCACTCTTGAACTGCGGCGATAGGATGGGATTGGTCAAAAATTGATCGAAATCCTCCGATTCTTGAGTCAATTCGAGGACCTGATTCACATCTGCAACGATCTGATCTAAAATATTCTGCTCCGTCGCTGCGCTATACAACGCTTGTGCGTAAGGTTTAGCAATGCGAGTTTCTCTCATCGTATTTTCTTTATATTAGACATTCTGTGTGGGAAGGCGACTGATGGATTCATCAATGATGTGCTGATGTTTCTCTGCATCGAGGGTCTGATCGATAATTCTGCTTGCAGCATCAATTGCAATCTCTGCAACAGTGCCTCGTAGTTCGAGGATGGCTTCGTCCTTTTCGCGTTGGATCTCGGCACGTGCCCGTTCAAGTTCCGCACTCGCTTCCTGACGCGCTTGATCAAGAATTCGCTGCCGTTCGGCGTTGCCTTCATCAATGGCGGCTTGGATCTTTGCCTGCCCTTCTGTTTCAATTTCGTTGAGCCGTTGACGGGTTTCGGCATTCAGTCGATCCAGCTCGCTTTGGTCCGCCTCCAGTTTCTCCATTCGCGATGTGATTTCCTGTTGCCGTTCTTCTAATAGTCCGCCAATTCGTCCAAAGACAAATTTCCAAAGCACAAGTAGCACGACAAGAAAGCCTAGTGCTTGAAGGATAATAGTTTGGAAATCAATTCCAATTTGTGCTAAGATTCCCTGTTTCTCGGCACTTGCCTCTGCAGCGAACCCACTCGTCGGAGCAATTAATATTACGTTGATAATAAGCAATAAACAGAACCACGTTAATTTTGTCATTATATTTTTTTTAAGTTAGGGTATTGTATATAGCCTAAGAAAAGTAATGCGTGTGTAACGCAAAACGCAAAACGTTAATAGATTCACGTTTCACGTTTCACGTTTCACGTCTTATTCCTGACTGGTCTGCACCTGTTTCTGAGCATCAGCCTCAATCATACTTTGAAGCATCTGTCCCTCTGGAAGTTTTCCCATAAGCAGGAAAAAAATTAACAGCGAATAGATCACGAGTGATTCGATAAGAGCCAAACCGATGATCATTGCTGTCTGAATCCTTGGTGCTGCTTCAGGTTGCCGCGCAATACCTTCAAGAGCGGTGCTCGTTGCTCTTGCTTGTGCGGTAGATGCAAAAATTACGGCAATCGGTAGACCGAGTGCCGTTCCGAAAGCTAAAACTGCAAGATAAATCATGAAACTTCCTCCTTTAATTTTGATCCCCAAGCTGGGATTAGAAAACTAAAAACAATATTAACTGAGCGATAATCATCGCCCATCAATCAATGATGTGCCTCCGCGCCATGTCCTTCCTCATCATGTTCTAGTTGAGAAGACGAGTGCTTGCAGAAACCCACCAAATAGCCCGAAAAACAGCATTGGCACCTGAACTGGCATCCATGGGATAAGCCCGGCGATTGCCGGAATTCCAAGCCCCAAAATAGTTAGGTTAATAATAACGGATTCCTCACCGAAGATATTTCCGAAAAGTCGAATTGCTAGAGAACCGGCGCGTGCGACTTCGCCGATGATGTGTAACGGAAACATCAAAGGTCCCAACCACGGTGGATCACCGACAAAATGTTTCAGGTAGCCGACCAATCCATTCTCTTTAATTGCAATGATATGAACGCCGATTACTGCGCTGATTCCAAGCGCAAGTGTCGTGTTCAAATCCGCTGTTGGAGATTGAAAACCGGGTATAAGGCCAAGATAGTTTAAGAATATGATAAAGATGAAGAAAGATCCGACGAACGGGACATATTTCTTTCCATGTTCTCCCAAGATTCCGCCGAAGAAATTGACTAACCCTCCCACAAACAACTCTAGAAGTGTTTGCCCTTTTCCTTCGGGGAGTCGCTTAAGTTTGCGTGTCGAAATGATAAAAAGCAGCGCAATAACCAGTACTATGAAGTAAGCGTTGGGGATGAGATCCGGCTGATGCCAACGC
>JAGWBT010000252.1:4169-5828 GCA_021295755.1 Candidatus Poribacteria bacterium | reverse complement strand
GGAGTTTACGAAACGCGTCGTTCTCCCAACTCAAGAATCCACCGAACCGTTGTGAATGGATGTTATCATCCACAGGATCAGCGTAGTCTTGTGCATCAATTAACGCGTTCAGTTCCGCGAGTGCTTCATCCCCTAAAACACCTTCAATATTCACATATCCCCATAGATCAAACAGGTATTTCTCTTCAGCGTTCATCAAGCCACCTCCGTTTTGGAGAAAGGTACCTTCTACTGATGTGCCGAGCGTGAAGTGGGTTCAAGCCGTGTGACAACGATTTGTTCTCTGTCAATCAGTTCGCCGACGCGTGGTGACATCTCGTTTTTCCACCGATCATCTTCATAGACCGCTGCGTAGAGTTGCTCTCGCTGTTCTTCGCTCTCGAACCGCCGGATCCAGACGTAGAGATCGTCCTCTTCTTCGCCGATGAAACTGCCAATCACAACCATTCCTTTAGAGATCTGGAACGGGAGGACCGTTTCTTCCATGTATTTTACCCAATTCTCGCGTTGACCGGGTTTCGTTCTGTACTGCCGTAATTCAAAAAAAGCCATAAAAGTCTCCTTTTTAGGGGTTGTCAGTTATCAGCTCGTACGGGTGTTTTTGCCGGGGTGTTTCTTCGAGGTTACCCAACCCCTACGACTGACAACCAACAACCAATAACCAATAACTATTTATAATCGATTATAGCCGTAGCCTTCACCTGTGATTTCAAAGAGTGCTGCGGCTGCCAAGAAATGGATGTCTGCGTCCTGATCTTCGAGGAGCATTTCGAGGAGTGCGACTGCGTTTGCGTTTTTCGCGTCGCCGAGTGCTCTGATGACATCGAGGCGGAATCCGCGTGTAATTTGGGCTTCATGCAGTTCGGTTAGTTTTGCGACCAACGCCGTTACCGCTTTGTCGGATCCGATGTCCCCCAATGCCCGAGAGGCATCGCGCCGGATCTCCACGTGATTATCGTCGTTGTTCATGACTTCGATGAGTGCGTCAGTCGTTGAAGGATCCGCCAATTCCCTGAGGCCTTGTGTCGCGGCACGACGAACATCCTTGTTGTCTTCAGTTTCACCTTTCATCATCTGCACGAGGTCTGGTATGAGTTCCGACAGTCCGGCTTCACCGGCTGCGAGAGCAGTCGCTTTTCGGATGTCTACGTCCGGATCGGTGAGTCGCTGTTTGAGATCGGAGATATCCAGGGCTGCACCTGTGGTGCTACAACGCCCTAATGCGACCATCGCGGCATTTCTCACAGGATTGTTTTCCCATTCATCGGCGGCGCGTTCCGCCATTTTCGATGCGACGAACGCCGGTAAATTCAGTTTTTTAGCCGCAACGACGTAAATCTCCCAGCTCCAGTTGCGTTTCCAGTCATTGAGTCCAAGGTTTTTCCTGTTCGCCGCGTCCTCCAATGCGGCGATGTATTCTGTATCGTCAATGAGCCGTCTTCCAATGGCTTCAGCGGCACGCGCGCCACCGATGTTGCCAAGTGCGCGTGCGGCTTTTGTGCGGGCAGACGCGTTCGCTAAGACGGCTGTGCCAGCGTTCAACGGTATCCGCTTATCCTCAAGGATAGCAATCAATCTCGGGACTGCTGTTGTACTTTCGAGTTTTCCGAGAGCAATCATGGCGTTGTTAGCGATGTTTCCGACGCGAATGTCGAGTGC
>JAGWBT010000252.1:3008-4144 GCA_021295755.1 Candidatus Poribacteria bacterium | reverse complement strand
GCTACTGCAACGGCACGGACATTGTCCGGCTCCAACGGATTTTCAACGATTTCGCTAAGTTTCGCAACTGCTTTTGAGTCCTTGAGGGCACCCAAAGCGGCGGCGGCTTGCAATCGGATTTCGGCGTTTTCATCGGAGAGTGCTGTCAGAAGTGGTGCAGTGGCGCGTTCATCTTTGAGGGCACCGAGTGAGACAATTGCAGAGGCTCGGATAGATTTCATCTCATCGGTGTTTTCAAGTACAGCGATGAGGGGTTCAACGAGGCGGCGTTCTTTGAAGCCACCGAGCGAATTTGCCGCCCGTTTCCGGACAACATAACTCGGATGTTTGAGTTCCTCAAGCATCGCATCGGCAGCAAGCTTTTTTGCAGTCGCCCCAAGAATGTGGACGAATGCCCAGCGCGTCCATTCATCATCAGCGGATTTAAGAGCATCAAGAACAAATCCTGCTGTTGCGTCGTTCCCATCTTTGATTAATGCCCCGATGACCTCGTTTTGCACGGAGAGGACTTCGTATCCGTCATCAAAACTTCCCAAGCCTTTCTTCAAAATATCGACAAGCCCCTTATCCGATGCCTGAATTTCTCGGAGTGCTACTGCGGCTTGGAATCGAGTGGTTTCGTATTTATCGCTACGGAGTACATCCAATAGGGGATCAATGACGCTCTGCCCTTTTATTTTACCGAGAGCAATAGCAGCTTCTTGTCGGACAACGCCTTGTTTATCTTTTTTCAATGCCGTGATGAGCACTGTCGTTGCGGCATCACCCTTGACTTCACCGAGTGCCCACGCTGCGCTTTGGCGCACTGTTGCGCGACCATCATCCTCAAGGGCACGCGCGAGGGGTTCTACGACAGTGTCCCCTTTGATGATACCGAGTGTGTGAGCGACTTCACTCCGCACGAGACTGGGTATTGGTTTGAGTTCGCCCCATGTGCGGTAGTTTGCGCGCGGGTAATCGACTGTCCACTCAATCTGAAAGGATTCAACCTGTGCTCGGAGTGCGTCAAGCGTTTTATACTCGCGTTTCATGTGCCGTTGGAAGTCCGAAATTTCGTCGAATTGTGTAGACAGGATCCAAACCAACACTGGCGTAGTTTCGGGTGCTTTGATACGACCAAGTACCTTAACGGCGTT
>JAGWBT010000252.1:2263-2954 GCA_021295755.1 Candidatus Poribacteria bacterium | reverse complement strand
AGCGCAGCGATAGCCGCGAGACGCAGGGTCTCCCGCATCTGTTTATCCATCGCGATGACGATCAATTTTTCAACAGCGTCTTCTGTCGTTACCCCGATTTTTCCGAGTGCCTCCGCAGCATTAGTGGCAGTCGTATCGTCGTAGGAGAGTGCCGCCGTCAGTGCGGGAACCGCGCGACGCGCCCGCATATTGCCAAGTCCAACCGCTGCTAATGCTTTAACCTCTTTATGCGGGTCACTATTTAACGCCTCAATCAGCGGTGCGATTGCACGCCGGTCACCGATTGCGCCGAGCGCGTCTGCGACCTCTATCCGAATCTCATTTGTGCTGTTTTTGAGCGCGTCAAGCATAGGCGGGACAGCAACACCGCGCATTTCAATGAGTGCTGCTAAGGCATTACTTTGTAATTCTTCGTTTGCTAATTCTTTTATCAGGGGTTGCACGGCGGCTTCCGCTTTGAGGAGTCCGAGCGTTTGGATTGCGGCGGCTTGTGTGCCGATTCGGTATTTTTTCATCCACAGATCATCAATGTAAGCACTCGCAATGTATTGATAGTCTGCAGTAAAACCGGTGTCCTCGTCGGGAATCAGATTTCGCGCTTTCGTTGCCAAAACTTCAAGGAGAGGTGCGGTTGCGGGGGTTCCTATACGGTTGAGTGCATCTATGGCTGTACCTTTGACGTAACTGTTCG
>JAGWBT010000252.1:0-2126 GCA_021295755.1 Candidatus Poribacteria bacterium | reverse complement strand
AGCGCGACAATTGCTCTGTACGCGACCTCCGGTGTGTTTACCGTTTCTGTCAATGCGTCTTCAAAGGTTTGGATGAGTTCGGGGTTCTCCATCGCCCCCAGAAGGCGTACGGCTTCTTTTTGTATGGCAGGATCCTTGTGGTGTGTTGCCTGCTGTAGCAGCTCAACGACGGTATTTCCGCTTCCAAGTTTTGCCGTGAGTTGCGCAACTGCTGCACGTGCGTTCGGCTGATAGCATTTCTCCGCTGCTAAAAGTGCTTGGACAACAGCAGCATCCGGATGAGCGACGAGTTCTGTGAGCAATTCTGCCCGCTTTTCGACTGCCTCCGCGAGCGACACGGCAAAGAACCCAGAAATAGAATTCTGAGTGCGGATGAGCCGTTCCTGTTGATCAAGGTCATCGGAGTCTGGGTCTTCCAGCACTGAGATCGCGAGGATGTCAGTGGCGAGTGTCTCAAGGTAAGCATTCGCTTGGACAATCGCTTGGTGCCAGCCCTCTGTCTCGGTGCGTGTCCGGTTCTGTAGGAAGGCCTTCAGGTGCTGCGCTTCCTTGTTTCCGGCATCCGTCCGCTGGACTGCCGTTTGTGCAGCGGTATAATCTCCGCGAACGATGGCGGCTCGCGCTTCAATAATATCCCGATTCTCTTTCTCACCACACCCTATCAGAAGGGCAATAACGGCAATGAATGGGAGATAGATACCGATTTTCAGTATGTTACAAATGTAGTGTTGCTGCATAGTTCTCTCCTGTCGTATCAGCGGGCACGCTTAAACTTTTTTTAAGTGTTTTTAGTCCCCGGCTATCACAAGTTTTGTCAGGTCTGCAATGGCATAAATATTCTGCCCAATCTTATTCAACAACGCCAACCGGTTTGCACGTAGTGCCGGTTCCTCCGCCATGACCAAAACATCATCAAAGAATGCGTCAATAGCTGGTTGTAAAGTAGCGAGTTGTGTTAGGAGTTTAGCATAATCGCGTTCTTGGATGCTCTGCTTAAAGTTCGGTTCTGCCTCGCTAAAACATGCGTTTAATTGCTTTTCCGCATCGTCTTGCAGTAGCGTCGCGTCCACAGTTTCTGGCGTGTTCGGCGGTAAAATTCTCAGTACCCGATTAGTTTGGTGTCAAGCGAAATTCGGCAAGCGCGCTGGCGCGTTTGAGAATGTCGATAACGTTGACATCACCGACTGCCAAGACAGCATCCGCAAGGTCAGGCGTGTATTGCTGTGTCTGCGACAAGATGACGCGTAGGCGTTCTTTAATGAAACTGAGAACACTCGTTTTTGTATCTTCTACTAATGGGACCGTGTAGCCCGCAATCGCCTTTTCTACAACAGCATCCAAAGAGAGTGGTAACTGCCGATCTTGGAGGATACGGATTGTGCCGAGTGCGTGTCGTCGTAGAGAGTACGGGTCTTGTGAACCTGTAGGACGTTCTGCTATACCGAAATAGCCGACGATGGTGTCGAGCTTGTCAGCGATGGCGAGCAGCGCGCCGACTTCGGTTTCGGGCAGCGGTGTATCTGCACCGAGCGGTTGGTAGTGCTCAGCGATAGCGGTCGCGACCGGTTCAGGTTCCCCAGAATTGCGTGCGTAATATCTACCGGTGATACCCTGCAAGGTTGGGAATTCGATGACCATTTGGGTCGTTAGATCTGCCTTACAGAGCCAAGCTGCACGTTCTGCATGCACGGCGTTCGTTTCTGTGTAGCGATGAACTTAACCAGCGTCTTAAGCCGTTCCGCCTTATCTAAGAGTGAACCGAGTTTGGCGTGAAAGATGACCGCGCCCAGACGTTCAACTTTATCGGCGAGGCTGGTTTTCTGGTCTTCCTTGTAGAAGAACTCAGCATCATTGAGCCTTGCGCGGAGAACGCGCTCGTTTCCGTGCTGAACACCGTCGAAATTTCCGTCCGTTCCGTTAGAGATCGTGATGAATTTCGCTGCCAATTCTGATGCGTTCTTCCACATCGGAAAATAGCGTTGATGCTTTTTCATCGCGGTAATCAGCACTTCAGAGGGTAGTTCCAGATGCGATTCACTGAAATTGCCGACGATGGGTTGCGGGTTCTCTACGAGGTAGTTCACTGTATCCAGCAGTTCGTCGTCGAGTTCTGGGAGATTGCCCTC
>JAGWBT010000251.1:2872-3232 GCA_021295755.1 Candidatus Poribacteria bacterium | reverse complement strand
TCCTTCCGGGGCTCCTCCCGAACTTGCTTGTCAATGGCACGACAGGTATCGGTGTTGGTTACCTCACCCGTATACCACCACATAATCTAAGTGAAGTCATTGATGCACTGCTCTGCAAACTCTCTGATCCCGATGCTACTTCAGAAGTGCTTATGGAACACATCCTCGGTCCCGATTTCCCAACTGCGGGAATGATCGTAGGGACGCAGGGCATCAAGGATATGTACGCCACTGGGCGGGGAAGTATGACTGTCCGTGCCAAAGCCGTCATAGAGAGAATTGCTACAGCGGGTAAATCGGAAACTGAGCAGGAACAGATCATCATCACTGAAATTCCTTATCAGGTAAAGAAAAATCAGT
>JAGWBT010000251.1:0-2817 GCA_021295755.1 Candidatus Poribacteria bacterium | reverse complement strand
ATCCGCATTGTCATAGAACTCAAGCGTGGTGAAATCGCTCAGGTTATTTTAAATCAGTTGTATAAGCATACACAGATGCAAACGAACTTCAGCGCGAGCCTTCTGTGTCTTGTAGATGGGCTCCCGAAAGTTCTAACGCTTGAGGAGATTCTGCGCCACTATCTTGAGCATCGACGCGATGTGGTTCGCCGACGGACACAATTTGAACTGGACCGTGCCGAGCGAAGAAATCACATTCTTGAAGGGTATCTCTTAGCACTGCAAAACCTTGAGGCAATTATAGAACTTGTCCAAACTGCTGAATCCCCGCAAGCCGCGGAGCAAGAACTTCGGGATGCATACCAACTCAGCGAGCAGCAAGCGAGAGAAATTCTCACGATGACGCTCCGCCAGTTGACAGGTCTTGAGCGCCAGCGTATCCACGATGAATACACAGAAATATTAGATCGTATTGCCGAGTTTCGCGCGATCCTTGCCAGTGAAACGCTGATAACAGATATAATCCGAACAGAGCTCGGAGCTCTCAGGGAAACGTACGGCGATGAGCGACGAACCGAAATTACGAGCGAAATCAAAGAATTTGAAGTGGAAGACCTTATCGCTGATGAAGAGATGGTCGTCACGCTATCGCATGCCGGTTACATCAAACGGTTACCTATGGATACCTATCGTAAACAGCATCGCGGTGGCGTTGGGATTAAGGGAGCTACAACAAAGGATGGCGACTTTTTGGAGCATATCTTTGTTGCTACTGCGCACCAAAACATTTTGTTTTTCACAGATTTGGGCAAATGTTATACGTTAAAAGTCCACCAAATTCCTGAAGCGCGTCGCCAATCCGCCGGACGTGCAGTTGTTAATCTACTCAAGTTGGCGCAAAACGAGAACATTACCGCTTATGTTACCGTATATCTGAAAGCACTGATGCCGGCGAGGTTACAGCGAATAAATTTGTCTTTATGGCGACACAACAAGGCATTGTCAAAAAGACAGAACTCGCCAGTTTTGAGAACACGTTGTCGAATGGGATTATCGCTGTTAAACTTGATGATGGTGACAAACTCATTGGCGCGCAAGTAACAGAAGGCACTTCCGATGTCATCCTTGTTACTCACAAAGGTACTGCCATTCGGTTTAATGAGAAAGATGTCAGATCCCTTGGGCGCAATACGCGCGGGGTCCGTGGCATAGAACTCGGTGCTGAGGACTTTGTAGCACAAATGGTTATTGTTAACGGCGAGGGGACTGAAGCGGAAGAAACCGAACAAAAGACTGCTAAGGAAGATGACACCTTGTTGATTGTCACGGAAAACGGGTATGGCAAGCGTACGGCTGTCTCTGCTTATCGCTCCCAAAAACGCGGTGGGAAAGGTATCATCGCCATCGGAAAGTCAACACGGAACGGTGCAGTTGTCGCTGCAAAACGCGTCGCAGATATTGATGAACTCGTTCTCATTAGTTCAAATGGGTATGTTACCCGAACAGCTGTCGGCGACATTCGGCGTATCGGACGCAATACCCAAGGGGTGCGCATCATGGCACTTCAAGCCGACGAGACACTTGTTGATGCCGCTAAAATTGAACTTTCATCTTCTCTGCTTGAAGATGCGTAGGATTTATAGTGGATTGTCACACACGGAGGAAAAATGAAATATCTTGGTATGCTCACGATTTTTGTCTTTGTCATGGCGAGTTTTGTCTTAGGACGCGGTTTGCACGCCCAAACAGATGTACTCGCTGATGAGACACCCGAGTTAATCCCGGTCACCGATGCTAATACGGCGTTAAACGCCGACATGGCACGCGCAGCGGATATCTATGCGAAACTGATGTGGGCTGCCTATTGCAGAACCGGTGAACGCAACATTCGCAAAAGCAAAGCCGCCTACGATGCGTTAATTGAGGAATTGGAGCTGGACGGTGAATCCATTGAAGGAAACCAAGTTTTATCTGCCCGCGGTCTCAGTTTCATCTATGCAGAGCGGGCTGCGCTTCGATTTTCAAGATTACAAAATATTAACGGTGCTGAAAATGATATCAGGAAAGCCATTGAACTTAACCCTAAAAGTGTAGATGCGAAATGGATCCTTGCCCAAATACTAAAGGAACGGTTCCGTTCTTCAATAGATCAAAACGGACGTGGAAACCGGAAGACAAAGGCATTAGAAGAGGAGATGCTTTTAGTCGGGCAGCAAATTATTGAATTAGATCCTGACCACGGTGAAGCACATGACTATCTTGGTGGCATCGCTCGCTATCTCGGCAAGATTGATCTGGCAATTACGTCTTACAAAGCACTTACCCGCATTCTCCCCTTTAGAGCCGAATACCATTGGCAGCTCGGAAATCTCTATGAAAGTCAAAACCGTCTTGCCGAAGCTTTACAGTCCTATGAAAGGGTCATAACCATCCATCCGGAACAAATAAGTGTGTGGAATCGCTTGGGGCAACTTTACCTTCAAACTGGAAACGATACGGCAGCAGTACGCTCTTTTCTCACCGTTTTGGAATCAATTGAAAGCGGTACTGTACGCCCTCCATCTCGGAACAGCAGTTGGATAGAAGTTGAGGCACACAGTGGTATCAGTCTTGCCTATCAGGCACAAGACAATTTTGAAAAAGCTGAACATCATATCACAAGCGCAATTGCCTTATTAGAAGAACGTGCGCTTTCAATACGGGGTGGGAATCGTACCAGCCGCGCGAGAAGTAGCGAACGCATTGAATTGGCTGTCCGTATCAGAGATGCCCGTTACACACTTGCACAGATTTATCTTAGATTCAACGATGCCCAAAAAGCAGTAGGCACCTTTGAAA
>JAGWBT010000250.1 GCA_021295755.1 Candidatus Poribacteria bacterium | reverse complement strand
CTCCTTTTCTTGCGGGACTTACGCATTTCCTCTAAAAGTCCCCCTGATAAGGGGGATTTAGGGGGTTAAATGCAACCAAATAACGACTGCCAATTTTCTGTTCAATTTATGTAAATCCGTAGGTTGGGTTGAGCGGTTAAACGCCAATCCCTATCAACTACAATAGAAGCGCGGTCGTTCAACAACACCTGCTTATAAGATAGGGTGAAACCCAACTCAGTTTGTCATCGGGGAGGTTCCTGTTCCAAAACTTATTTCATAAAAGCGGTCTTTTGTACTACAATCTGTATGAAGATTAATTTATTAATTCAGTAATTTCCGAGCGATGCCCGGTGCGGTTTGCAACCGCACCTACCGGGCCTGGGGAAAATATAGCATTACCGAATTATTTTCTGAAACCTCATTTAGATTGTGATCCCAGCACGCAAACTAACAGTTCGCGCTACATTTGGCAGATTACCCGATGATTACAGCGTATCCCGAATTAGCAACGGCAAAATGTCAACACGCCCTAGCAACTTGGGTTAATATAGAGATCATTGAAACTTTTCTGGCAGTTTGCTCTTAGCGTTTTGCGCTTTCCTTTTCGATGAGTCCCGCAGGGTGGATTTCCTATCCCGACTGCCCCAATGAACTGATGAACAAATGGTTTCCACATTTTACACACCTTTTAACAGGAGCCACCCACCTTTCCCCTAGCCTCCAAGACCTTTGAAACCACCATTTCGACATCGGCTTCATCGACAAACGGAGATAGGATAAAAGACTTTAACGCAACAATCGGTTCGCCGTATTGAGTTCGACGATAGCAGTCTGTTATCGAAATAACGACGCCTCTTCCCTCCATTGCCTCCGAATGTACGTATTGGGAGATTTCTCGGTTGTAGTCGTTATGTGCGAGCAAACTATCGCGATAGGCGGCATCCTCAAATTCGTGCCCCTTGATTGAGAAGGTATCGACGCCAACTGGATAGGCGCGGAAGAGCGTAACGGTTCCGAAATTTTCTCGGTTCAGCACGGTTGTGCCTTCGTGACCTTCCAGATGTTCCCGCAGGAGTTGGGTCATTTCAACAATGTGCCCGAGGATGACTCGTAACCCCTGTTCTCCAAACAACCGAAAATTAGCGAGCGCAGCAAGGGGACCTGTCCCGGCTCTGGAGGTTTCCAACGTATACATTCCGGGACGATGTTCCCCAAATTGGTAGAGATACGGCATCTGCTCCGGTTGACGTTTTACCAGTTCCAGATCCACTTGGTTTTTAACGAGAACAAGGCTGGAGATGTAGGGTGTAAAGCCAGTTTTGTGAAAGTCAATGCCAACAGAATCTGCTAGGGATAAATATCGTATGCGCCGGGAGGCACCTGCCAATGCGCGGACGGTACGTGGGCGAAATCCTAGGGGGTTATTCTCAAAATCGTAGTCGTTAAACACAGACCAAGCCCACCCAATAGCTGCATCTGCGTGGATGTGTGGTCGATAATCCAGTCGAAAGTCATCAACGAGTTTGTCTCGTAATGCCACAATGTGCGCTAAATCGTCCAACCCGAACGCGTCGGTGGTGCCTAACGTCGCAATGATGGCGGCAATCTTTTTTCCGCTCTCTAATGCCCCCCGTGCCTCCCCCTCAAGTTGCACGAGATCCATTTCGTTCTCGACTGTCGTTGGAATCGTAATCAGGTTGTTCGTCCCTATTCCGAGCCAACCGACAACGTTAGCGGCACAGTAGTGACCCGCATCTGATACGAACACGACAGCGTCTTCAGGCGTACCGTTCTGCATCGTTCCCGGACAAGCCTTTTCAAGCCCCAATTTCACACCGTAGAGCGTCGTTGCGGTACCCCCGAAAGTGAACACACCGCTCGCCTGTTCCGGATCGTATCCAATCAATTGCGACGCCATGGCGACCGCTTCAACTTCAGCCAACGCTACCAAGCGACTGTATTCATCCCAAACTAGATTCGGGTTGTACAGAGATGCAAGGAGTACCCCAATCACACTTGGAATCGTCGGCGGCGGAATAACGTTCTGTTGCGTCCGGGGATGCCCGAAGAGGGTCATCCCTCGGAGGTAACTCACAAGGTCAGCCGTGACCTCCTCAATCGAAGCCATCGTATCCGGTAAGGTCGCTTCTCTAGCCTTCTCAAAATCCCCGGAAACGATGTCACCGAGCATCGGCAGATGTGTTTTCAAATCATCAACCTGATCCAAGGCGCGCATAATCGAATGCACGAAGTACGAATCATGTATCGCGTCGGATACCGGTTGGGGAAAAGCAAGTCGAATTTTCTCTAAGATATTACGATAGGTCATATTGTTTTTCCAGCCCATTGGTGTTCGACATTGCGAGATTCACCCATATTAACCAATGGTGCTAGTTTGCAGCTGTTGATAGCCTGAAACGTGATGCCCCAATAAATCGGGACAGACTGTGAAATGCCGTTCCCCTGATAATCGGGAACGAGTCGAGACGTGAAAATCATTGGTTCATCGCCTCATTTAGCCCCAGCGGGGCGACATGTCTATAGCAGTGACTGATAATGTGAGACGTGAAAATCATTGGTTCATCAGTTCATTTAGCCCCAGCGGGGCGACATGTTTATAGCACATAGATAAACAAATACCCTAAAGCCCCAGCGGGGCGACATGTGTATCCGACGGGGGCACGTAATAAGAATGAATGAACCAATGAACTCCCCGATAAATCGGGATTTTCAACTTGAACCATGTGGAAACGACTTTCTTACTAAACTAGCACCAAAGGTTATTAGCTACACATGAAAAACGTACAAATCTCGATTCTGCATCGGCAGGTCAACCCATCGACCGCCCTGTCGATGACTCTCCGCCACAGTAATGCACGCCTCTGTGATTGGGTGTGTCACCTCAATATTGCCAATTGACGGGCTTCCTGACTCATGCGCGTTTACCAAGTCCTCTAGCAAAGAAACAACTGTGCTGACCGGAGTTTCTTCTGGAAATACCTCCCCTTCCCATTGTAGGGGCCAATCATCTGCCCCATTCAGCTTCCGGAAAGTCACCGCTGCACCATCCCACATCGATCGGAGGGTGCCTTCCGTCCCGACTATCTCATACTCTCGTCCACCGTCCGGCACTGACCATGCCTCGATTCCGTTGGCGAAAACGAGTTGAAAAAGTCCCTGTGGGTCTTCCTCAAGGCGGTTGTCCTTAACCTCTATACTTCTGGGCAACAGATCCCCGCGTACTGCTGCAATCTCTGGATCGCCGAGCAGGTAGGAAAGGGTATCCATCCAGTGGATGTGCACGTGCATCAGGCTAGCAGCCCCATAAACCACCGCCGATTGGGGTTCACCGATATCCCCTCGCGCAATCATCTCCCGTATCTGCTTGTATCGGCTGCTAAAACGTCTCAATACACCTGTGTTGAACGCAGTGCCGTGTTTGCGACAGGCTTCAAGGACTTCATCAGCCTTCTGTACAGAACAAGAGATCGCTTTCTCCACGAACAACATCGGTACACCGGCATTCGCCGCGTGGACCGCCATATCTGCGTGTGCGTCGTCCCGAAAGGTGGTTGATGGGGCGCGATTGCCCGGTTTCGGCAAACCCGTTGCCGTGGTACACACGCCCACCAGATCCGGCCGCTCCTTCTCGATCATCTCTTGATAGTCTTCGTAAACCGTTTTTACGCCCCATTTCTCTTGAAATGCCGTCCGCCGTTCCGGAATCGTTTCCGCCCCTGCCACCACTTCAAGCCGTTCGCTCACATGGGACGCCGACGCAATCGATTGGTCAAGTGTACTACCCATACGCCCTAGCCCCACAATCGCCACTCGGTAGGTCTTCATTATATCCTCCTTCACATATAAACTATGAAAATGTGCGAAAGTCTTACTCGGTATATTTTTAGCATCTCGGATGTTATCACAAATGTAGGTAGGGTGCTATGAAAAACTTCGGGAGCTATAAATGTGATGGGTTGTTACAGGTTTATTTAACGCAGAGAATCCGTAGGTCGAGATTCATGGTGAATTCAAAAAATAAATAGACACTTTCGCTCCCCATGTTTGGTAGGCGCTGTTTCTAACTGCGCCGATTTGGGGTGTCTCATTAATTCTAAGATAGGACTTACGCATTTCCTCTTCAAGTCCCCCTGATAAGGGGGATTTAGGGGGTTAAATCCAACCAAATAGCGCCTTTTCAGCAAAATATGCCAATTTTCT
>JAGWBT010000249.1:4530-5176 GCA_021295755.1 Candidatus Poribacteria bacterium | reverse complement strand
AACCCGGCGGAATTCATGCCATCCGAACGGCCGGTGTCCACAATGTCGGGGAATACCGCCGGCCTTGGCTTCGCGTTCCAGAACAACAACATGCCCGACACCGGCGTTCCGCAACTGAGTTGCGGCAGCGAGACCGGCCGGCCCACCACCGACAATGGCAACATCGCAGCGAACATGCGGTTGTAATGTGTCGGCAGTCACTGGTCTGTGATATCCAAAGGAGAGTCGAAATAACCAGCAGTGATTTCACTCAATTCGGCACTACAGTAAAATCCCTGGCATCGTCCCATCATAACTCGGGTACGGCGCTTCAGTCCGCTCAGCGATCTTGCCGGAAGCGGGCCGCGGAGGGCTTTTTCTATTTCTCGACGGGTGACCAGCTCGCAATGGCAAACAATTCCACCGTTGTCAGGCCGCATCCAATCCCGTTCAGCGGTCTCGCTGATCTGCGGAACAGTGGGCCAATGAATGCTCTCAGGTGCGCGAGACAACGACTGATTGCCAAAGATCATTTTCGAAGCGAGACGAGCAATTCCCAAGGCCGCACTCAGCCCAGTTGAACGGATCCCACCAACACAGAGATATTGACTTTCCCCATCCAGCCGGACCTGATAATCCCTTGATTCGGTTGCCGGGCGAATCCCCG
>JAGWBT010000249.1:0-4257 GCA_021295755.1 Candidatus Poribacteria bacterium | reverse complement strand
GACGATGCAGCAGATCACCGTATAGTCCGGCACAGTTGACCAGCCAACGTGTCTGCAGTTCACCCTGACTGGTAGAGACACGCCATCGATCGCCATCGAATTGTCCCGCGTGTACCTGACAATTGCTCATGAACGTGGCGCCATTGGCCAGTGACTGATGCAGGTAAGCCAAGGGTGTGGACCAGGGATCTATCAGGCATTCACCGGGGACGTGTGCAGCTCTTTTAACTCCGGGTGCGAGCGAGGGTACCCGGGAGCGTACAGTGTCGATATCGATCTCCGCAACATCGGTCACCCCATTGATATGGGCCTTGGACAAGATGTCATCGATTCTGGCTGCCTGCTCATCATCCCACGCCAGAACCATCGCTCCGGTTTCCAGTAAGGGTAAGTTGAACTTACTGTGAATTTCCCGAAACTCCCGGTATCCATCAGCAATGCACGCCTGTTCGACCGAGTCGGGAGGCGCATCGAAACCGGTGTGCAGAATAGCGCTGTTGCCTTTGCTGGCTCCTTCGAGGATATCTCCTGCCCGTTCAACTAGAACGACCTGCTGGTCTTCAAGGGCGAGTCTGCGGGCTACAGCGCATCCCACAACTCCGGCGCCCACCACCAGTACGTCATAGATTTTCTGGGATGGAGTACTGGTACGGCGATCAAGTTGGTGAGATTCGGTAATTGGTGTTGAATTGAGTTCTACAGTCATTGTCCCAATTTGCCGAATCTGTTTCTGAACAGCCAATTTGCAGAT
Source organism: Candidatus Poribacteria bacterium (assembly GCA_021295755.1). Lineage (NCBI taxonomy): Bacteria > Candidatus Poribacteria > Candidatus Poribacteria bacterium. The sequence continues at coordinate 3,506 of JAGWBT010000249.1, read as the reverse complement.
GGACTGAGCCTTTGAATATTGTGGGTTCGGTTTTCACACTGTTCTTGCGACATCAAAAGCTCATCGGAATGTAAATATACTAGAATCGATCAAGCGGTCCAGGGAGAAACGACACATTGAATGGCAGACGGGTTCGCGCATCAACCGATGACTTGGATCACGGTTCCGATCTGAACAAGGTAATTTGGGGCTAAGCTACGGTTGTTTGCAGGTTCTGACGCTCAGCCGTTGAACTCTTTGATTTCCGGTAAAATAATCCCACCGAAGATTTTCCGTTGCGATCAAACCAACAGTGTGGTTTGTGAGCAGATGGTAAATTGCTATCTTGCAAAATCCTGACTGAGCAACAATTTACATTCATAAATTGACTGACATGTTTCATGCGGCACCAATCATCTTGAGAATGTATACTGGCGTTTTTGCTCGAAAATAGTCTCCGAAACCAACACCGATATGCCGTCCTTCATAGTGAATTACGTCCGTGTGGTGGACTATGTTTCCACGCGCTTCGGCCGAATCGCAATGCTCCTGATCTTTGTCATGATTGGAACATTGCTGTTGGATGCGATTACCCGAAATTTAATTAAGATTCCGTTGTACTGGTGTGTGGAGCTGGCTCAATTCACCTTGGCTGCCTACTACATTATGGGAGGCGCCTACTCCATGCAGCTTGAGACTCATGTCCGCATGGACCTGTTATATGACCGGCTGTCTGAGCGGAACAAAGCACGAATGGACAGTTTCACCGCGATTTTCCTGGTTGTTTACCTGTTCGTGCTTTTGTTCGGTTCCATTTCCAGCACAATCTACGCGATTGAAACCAATCAAAGACTCTTTTCGATGTGGAACCCGTCGGTGATTCCAATAAAGGTAATCATGGTGCTAGGGATCCTTCTGATGCTGCTGCAGGCCATCTCCACATTCTTTAAGGATCTGGCAAAGGCGCGGGGGGTGGAGTTGGCATGAGTTACGAAGCCATCGCCATCATCATGTTTGCATCCATGTTGCTGATGTTGCTGACCGGTCAGCGGGTATTTGCCGCGATCGGAATTGTTTCCACGGTGGCGGCGTTGCTGCTGTGGGGAGAGGGAGGCGTGGAAATGCCGTTCACGGCGGCATTCAAGTTGTTCAAATGGTATCCGTTGCTGACCCTGCCGCTTTTCATCTACATGGGGTACATTCTGTCGGAATCGGGTATTGCCGACGATCTTTATCAAATGTTCCATGTCTGGTTTGGTGGACTAAAAGGCGGGCTTGCGGTCGGTACGATTGGCCTCATGGTGGTGATTTCAGCCGGGGATGGCTATCGGCGCCACCATTGCCTTGCCTGAGATGCTGCGGCGAGGCTACGACAAGGTCATGATAACAGGAGTGGTGCAAGCCGGAAGTTCACTTGGGATTCTTGTACCGCCGAGCGTGGTACTTGTGCTCTACGGCATGATTGCCCGGGAATCGGTGGGTAAGCTGTGGCTGGCCGGGGCTTTGCCTGGGCTGATGATGGCTGCCCTTTTCATCATCTACATCGTCATTCGATGCCGCCTGCAGCCTCATCTGGGTCCGACAGTCAGCGACGAGGAAAGGCAAATGCCCATGTCGGAAAAACTGCGACTGCTTTTTCTTTATGACGGGACTCTTTGTGATGGGTATCACCAGTCTGGTGGAGAGTTCTGCTGTAGGAGCCACAGCCGCAACTCTGGCGGCGTTGGTCAAGCGCCGTCTCAACCGCAAGGTCATGGAGGAGACAATCCGCAAGACCTTGGGCATTTCGTGCATGTTCATGTGGATCATTTTGGCCGCGCTGTGCTTCGGAGCTGTTTTTGATGGTATAGGCGCGGCTCGAGCCATCGAGAGCCTTTTCATCACGAACTGGAATCTGACACCTTGGGAAGTGCTGATCATGATGCAACTGTCCTATCTGTTCATGGGCATGTTCCTGGACGATACGGCGATGCTCGTTATCGTCGCGCCACTCTATGTTCCGTTGGTGAAAATTCTGGGATTTGATCCTGTATGGTATGGCGTGCTGTATACGATCACCTGTCAGATCGCCTACATGACGCCGCCATTTGGCTATAATCTTTTTTTGATGCGCGCCATGGCACCGCCCGAAATTACGTTGGCAGATATCTATCGTTCCATTTCGCCTTTCGTGCTGGTCATGATCGTTGCATTGACTTTGGTCATGGTTTTCCCTCAGATCGCTCTGTGGTTGCCGGGCCAGATATATACCAGGTGATTCTCCGGTTAGTACGGCGAATCACTGTCAATTTATAAAGAGGTAGGATAATGACAGATAATAAAGAAATCATTAGTCCGGCAAATAATGATCGCAGGGATTTTGTAAAAAAGGTCGGCGCGGGAACCGCAGGTATTCTGGCCGCAGGAACCGCACCATATGCATTCTCGCAGAGTAATCCAATCAAGTGGCGACTGCAATCGTATTCCGGTGCCCCACTCGGCGCACATGTGGTATTACCCCAGATCGAGGCATTCAACAAGGTCGCACACGGCCAGATGGAAATCGAACTGTATTATGCCGATCAGTTGGTACCAACCGACGAGTTGTTTCGAGCCATGCAGTCAGGCGCGCTGGATGCCGTACAAAGTGACGATGCCACCATGGCATCTCCGGTTGATATCAGTGTGTTTGGCGGGTATTTCCCGTTTTCCACCCGTTACAGTCTGGACTTGCCGGTGCTGTTCAAGTATTACGGACTGGATGAAATCTGGGCTGAAGCATATGGCGAGGTCGAAGGTGTGGAGTGGATCAGTGCCGGCGCCTGGGACCCGCTGCATATTTTCACCAAGGATCCGATTCGTTCGCTTGCCGATATGAAAGGCAAGCGGGTATTCGGCGTCCCCACTGCCGGCAGGTTTCTGTCGCGCTATGGGCTAGTACCGGTCACCCTGCCTTGGGATGACATTGAAGTCGCGATCGGCACGGGTGAGCTCGATGGCGTGGCGTGGTGCGGATTCACTGAAGCCTATGAAGTCGGTTGGGCAGACGTATGTAATTACGCCCTGCTCAACAACGTCACCGGTGCGTGGTGTGGATCCTACTTTGCCAATACCAAGAGTTGGAATGCGCTCCCAGCAAATCTTCAGGAACTGTTCCGAATGTCGTGCAATGACTCGCACTACTATCGTCAGGTCTGGTACTGGGGAGGCGAGGCTCAGCTCAGAGTAGAAGGGGAGAAAATGGAGTTGACCACGATCCCAGCAGACGAATGGGATCAGGTTGTAGAAGACTCCAAGGAGTTCTGGGAAGACTTGGCTTCTATCAGTCCTCGCACCCGAAAGGTGGTGGATGCTTTCAGTCGGTATTCCGAGGTTATGGAGAAGGTAGGCGTTCCTTACCGTTACAGCTGAATTCGATCCTGACAAACAGGAATTGATTGCACACAAAGACAAGCCCCGGGGATTCGTCCTCGGGGCTTTTTGTTTGTCGTTCGGTTCTTTGTCAATAACGTTTGAAGTTCCTTTACCAAATTCATCGGAGTCGGCGT
>JAGWBT010000248.1 GCA_021295755.1 Candidatus Poribacteria bacterium | reverse complement strand
TAGGGGTTGGGTCTGCCAACCCTTTGTTCACATATCAGAGATAGCTTCGGATTTCTGTAGGTCGATTTTCCAAAATCGAGACCCCCTAGCACATAGCGCGATAGTTTTGACTTAATGACCCCGGCTTGTTGCACGCCACGCTGTGTATTTTGTCGAGATATGAATCTCGACCTACAATCTACTTTTGTAGCCCGATCTGTTAGATTGTGATCCTAGCCTGCAAATTAACAGTTTGCGCTACATTTGAAGGAGAATTAGTCCGATGTGCAGCAAGTGAGCGGTAGGGAGAGGTCTAAAGTGCTTCCAGTTCTTCTTGCAACAACTGTTTCTCATGGATACCGGCATAAATACCGTTGTGTGCCAGTAACTCCTCATGCGTGCCGCGTTCGACAATCTCCCCGTCTTCCAAGACGACAATTAAATCTGCCGCTTTGACAGTCGAAATGCGGTGCGAGATGAGAACCGTCGTGCAACCTTCCATAATCTCGTTCAGCCGTGTGAGGATGGTATCCTCTGTATTCGTATCTACGCTGGCAAAAGCATCGTCCAAGATCAAGATCTTTGGCTGGATCATAATTGCACGTGCGAGCGCGGTTCGTTGTTTCTGTCCGCCTGAAATGGTTTGACCGCGTTCACCCAAAAACGTATCTAATCCCTCCGGAAACTCCTCAATCTGTTCGAGGAGATCGGCACTGTGTGCCACCTCTTTGATCCCCACTTCACTTGCTTCCTTGACGCCGTAGGCGATGTTGTTTCGTAGGAGGTCAGAAAAGAGGAAAGGCTCCTGTTCAACGACACCAATGCTTGATCTCAGGAGTTGTAGCGGGATATCTTGAATATCGGCACCGTCGATGAAGACCATACCCCGCTCGGCTTGACGGATGCGAGGGATGAGATTAATCAAGGTGGTCTTACCGCTGCCGGTCGTACCGACAATTGCAACTGTTGATCCGCGCGGAATCTTGAAATTGATATTTTTCAGCACTAGTTCCCCGCGAGGATAAGCGAAGTTGAGGTTTCTAAATTCGATTTCGCCGTGAATCGTTTCGATTTCTTGGCGTACTGTTTCTCCATCAGCGATTTCAGGTTTCACATCAAGAATCCTGCGGATTCGTTCCATTGACGCTGCACCTTGCTGAAAGGTATTGACGATGAAGCCAAAAGTAATCATCGGACGAATGAACATCATTAGATAGGCGCTGAAAGATACAAAATCACCAAACGTGATTGTTCCCTCGACTACACGAATACCACCGAGCCAGAGGAGCGCAGCGATACCGAGTCCGGGTAAGAATCGGAACAATGGAAAGAAGAAGGTTGTCAGCCGAATCCGGTCACGATTGCGTTCCACGAAGTCTCGATTATATGCTTCAAATTCCTCAATCTCGCCCTCTTCAAGCGTGTACGCTTTGACAACACGCACACCGGACAGATTCTCCTGCACTTTGGTGTTCATCGTAGAAAAGCCTTCTTGGATTCGCGTGTGATATCTGTAGACCCGCTTTCCCAATTCCTTTATCAAGACAGCGAGGATCGGATACGGCAGAAGTGCCAAAAGCGTCAACTGTAGGTCAATATCCAGCATAATTACGAGCGCCAGTGCAAAGAAGATGAGCGCATCCGCGATGTATGAAATCCCCATACTGAGAACCATCCGGACGGCGTTCATATCGCTGGTTGCTCGTGCCATTAGATCTCCCGTGCGGACATCGTTATAGTAGGATGCAGGCAGCTTTTGGAGATGCGTAAAGAAATCGTTCCGAAGCTGATATTCCATCCGCCTCGCCGCACTTTGGATAACCTGACGCTGACCGAATCGAAGCGCACCTCCAACCAAGGCAACGCCCAAAATGAGCGCCGCGAAAAAAGAGACCTTCCAATAAGTAATCTCTCCTTCCAGACCACCAAGGATCCAGTTCAACGGCTCTGGTAGCGCCACAATCCCTATTTCCAGGCCATCAAAAACCCACTTTAACAACTTTGGCTGCACCACAATCACTGCGTTCGTTGTCAGTACGAAGAAAAAACTCGCGATAACAGCGACCCTGTAGCGAATGATATACGGTTTGAGATTTAAGAATAAGTTACGGATATGGCGATACTCCCTTCTTTGGTAGGTAACGGGAAGAGGCTACAACTTGTGTTATGCTCCGGGTGCGTTGAGCAGTTCCGGTTTGAGATCGATGCCAAGCCCAGGCGTTTCCGGCGCGGTCAGATGTCCCTCCTCAACTGGAACCGATCCTGTAACAAGGTTGTCGTATTGAACGAGATAGTGGCGACGGACACTTTCGAGTATAAACAGGTTCGTGAGATGGAGCGTCAGATGGATCGAGGCAGCATGCAGAACGGGACCTCCGCAGTTGTGCGGCGCGATCGGGAGATAATAGGTATCGGCAAGTACCGCGATTTTGTGAGCTTCTGTTATGCCACCGCACCAACAGATGTCGGGCATAATGAACTGCGCAATGCCTAGTTCAATTAACTCTCGGAATTGGTAGCGCGTCATCAGGCGTTCACTGATGCAGAGTGGTTGGGAAACGTGATCGGCAACCGTGGCATAGGCTTTCATGTTGTCTTGCGGCATCATCTCTTCTAGCCACATCACGTTGTACGGCTCAAGCGCGTGGGCAATCTTGATCGCCGATGGGACATTCCACAAGCCGTGAAACTCCAGTGCAATCTCAATATCATCGCCGACCGCATCGCGAATCTGTTGGACAGGTCGCAAGCCGATTTCCATATCTACTTTTGTAATAAATTGTCCACGGTTTTTGTAGCCCACCCCATCGAAGGGCCACACCTTCATTGCTCCGACGCCGCTGTCTAGGAGTTCCTTTGCCAGTTTTTCCGCTTCGTTGTTTTCGACATTGTTGAAATCGTAGCGGTGGTCATAGCAGGTGTTGTATGTGCGGACCCTATCGCGCGATTTTCCGCCGAGTAGTTGATAGATCGGTTGTCCGGCGGCTTTCCCGTAGATGTCCCATAGTGCAATATCGATGGCGCTGATTGCTCGTAACTCCGCGCCCGCCCAACCGTGGAAGCCGATCACCCGGAACATATCCTGCCACAACCGTTCAATCTCCAGTGGATTTTGCCCTATCAGCATCGACGCAAACCTGCCACGAATAACGCCGCATTCTGCTTCGCCGAGTGGATAGGTTTCACCGAGGCCTGTGATGCCTTCATCGGTATGAATGCGTACCCAGATACATGGGATTTGTTCGCCCTCAATGATGAGGGGACCCTGCTGCGGGTAAATCATTTCAACCTTCGTAATTTTCACACTGCCTCCGATTCATAA
>JAGWBT010000247.1:402-4130 GCA_021295755.1 Candidatus Poribacteria bacterium | reverse complement strand
GTTCGTATTCTAAGTCGCTGGACCAGCAGAAAACGTCGTACTGGGTCTGGTTCGAGCTCTGTCGTGTCCAGATCATCATGACGTTTTCGCCGTCTTGTAATGCATTGACTGTGCCACCATCGCTTCCAAAATCGCCTGTTCGCAGCCATGCCCATTCAGGGACGTTTTCTTCAAGGATGATGTGATCCGGACGCACAAAGGCGGGTGCTTCGGTTGGAATTTCGTCGCCATCGTCGCCTAAGACCCACAACCAATCCGAATGATTGCTCGGATTAATAACGTGCGTGATAAACCGCCAATCGCCTGCTTTTCCACCAGCGGCACTGATGTCAAACCTATAGAGTAACCATCCTTGTCCACCGACATTCGTGACAATATCCCCGAAGGCACCTTCCGTTGGTTCGAGTGCGCCTTCAGCTTTGCCCAATTTATAGACATCCTCGGAATCCCTTTCATCAAAGGCTTCCGCCTCAAACCAAATCTGTTCGCCGCTCCCGTATTTAGAGACTTTAAATCCTTCCACGGCAAAGCCTGTAAGCGGTTGTATCAACAGGAAACATACAATTAAGCCGAAGGTTAACTGACATTTTTGAAGCATCATAATTCTCCTTGATCGTATTTTGGTGCTATTCTAAGGAAGTTACTGCTTAAGCCGCCCCCATGTTGTGGTGAGTAGCCCATCCGGTTCTACGGGCAGTGTTTTCGCTTCCGCCTTTTCGTAGTCTTCATCTGTGGGTTCATATTCCAAATCGCTGGACCAGCAAAAAACGTCGTACTGGACCTGGATCGAACTCTGTCGTGTCCAGATCATCATAACGTTTTCGCCGTCTTGCAATTCATTAATCGTGCCAGCATCCTGTCCAAAATCGCCGGTCCGCATCCATGCCCATTCTGGAACGTTTTCTTCAAAGATAATATCATCAGGACGGACAAAGGCGGGTGCCACCTCTGGAATCTTAGCACCATCGTCGCCCAGAACCCACAACCAATCGGAGTGGTTGCTCGGATTTATGAGCCGTCCGATAAACCGCCAGTCTCCTGCCTTTCCACCGGCCCGACTGATGTCAAACCTGTAGAGTAACCATCCTTGTCCACCGGCATTCGTGACAATATCGCCGAACGCACCATCAGCGGGATCTACCGCCCCTTCGCCTTTACCCAATTTATAGACATCCTCGGAATCCCTTTCATCAAAGGCTTCCGCCTCAAACCAAACCTGTTCACCTTTTCCATACTCAGAGACTTTGAATTCTTCTACAGCAAAACCCGTGATGGGTTGTATCAGCAGAAAGCTAAACGCTAAACCCAAAATCAACTGACATTTTTGAAGCATGATAATTCTCCTTCATTGATTTAGGTGTTATTTTAAAGGAATTGTAGTTAAGTTGCAACATTAAAAACTTGACATGCGTCTGGAAATATCGTATAATTCAGGAAAGACTTCTTTAATCATGAGATTGTAGACTACAATTTATCTCATAAATCATCAGGCCGATTTGTAACGTCAGATGTATACGCCGCAGGTAAGCGATCATTACGAAAACCCCCGCAATGTCGGGACTATTGCAGATNGCGGTGAGATGGTAAAATTAACGCTCAAGATCGTCGATAATGTCATTGTTGCGGCGAAGTTCCGAGCGTTCGGATGCCCGACTGCCATTGCAAGTGCTTCTGCCCTCACCGAACTGGTTACAGGCACACAGATTCCAGAAGCACAAGAAATTAACGCTGTGCAGCTCTCTGAAGCGTTAGGAGGACTGCCAGCAGATAAATTCCGTTACGCGCACGCTGCTGAGAATGTTCTCAAAAACGCCATCGCTGATTTTCTGTCTAAATAGGAGGTGTAACCCCCATGATTAGTGTCACAGAATCTGCCGCACAAAAAGCAATCACACTTATTAGTAATAGTGAAGCTCCAGCTGAATCCGAACTCGGCTTGCGGATGCAAGTTGTCGGTGGTGGATGCTCCGGTTTCCAATATAACCTTGAATTTGGTCCCGCTAAGGATACCGATAAAGTGTTTGAATTCCACGGATTAAAAGTTTTCATTGATCCGCGTAGCACACTCTATCTCGCTGGCTCCGAACTCGACTATAACGACGGGTTAATGGATTCTGGCTTTAAAATAACCAATCCGAGTGCTAAAAACACATGTGGTTGCGGCGAATCCTTTAGCGTTTAATGCATTTTTTCCGACTTCAATATAGCGGGGTTTCAAACCCCGCTATTATCTGCTATTCCATCCTCGCTGATGAGGTTTGAAACCTCATCTATTGACGGCTGACTACTGACAGCCAAATCACACCCACGACGATTTCAACTCATGCACCTTCAGTGATACCAAAGTCGCGTCCGCACCCTCGGCGTAAACGCCAATATCCGCGTTATCTACATCTGGAAGGAAATACGAAGTCATTGACAATTCACCGTCGTTACCAAACGCCTCGATAGAGATGCGATCCACCAGAATTTGCAGACGGATATTTCCATCTTGTGGCGACAACGGACCACTTCTCTCAAGGAAGGTCAGTTGTTGTTCAGCGACATCATAACGCACGTCTTGTCCGCGAATTTTGAAGCCGACAGCACTGGCATCGTTGAGTGCTATTTCAGCGCGAATGTCAAACAATTCACCCGTCAAACCTGCAAGTGGATCTTCCCCTGGTGTAAGCGTTAGATCGCTCCACGCGTGCGTATAGGTATGGATGTTTTCAATTTCCGCGACCGGTTCTCGATGAAGACGGATACCTTCTGCAGTTGTCCGAAGGGTTAAGTTACATGGAAAGCTCATCTGTTGGTTGAATGGCATGTCTGGCGGATTGCTACCGCTCATCCAAGCGATTTGAATGCGTCTGCCATCGGATTCTGGCACGTCGCTCCATGTCTGTGCTGCGTAAAAATTGGCACCATAGTCAGCACGATGCGCATCGCCTTCCGGCGTAAAGGTGGTTCCGTCGAAGTTGCCAACGTAATACTTTCCTGCTGCCCCCCAAAAGACCCACTTCATATTATCCGGATCACCATCGACAGCAAGTTCAAAAATATCAGGGCATTCTGTATCGGGAATCTCCAGGTCAGATAACCGCGTCCACTCCTTAAGATTTGTTGAACCGAACAGGGTGTAATCATTCTTATCAAGATAGAGTGCCATCACCCATTTCTGCGTAGGTTCGTGCCAAATTACCTTCGGGTCACGATTGCTTGCGACGATATGCTCAATGACAGGGTTGCCTTCATATTTTATCCAACTCCGCCCGCGGTCGTTGCTATAGGCGATACTCTGCGTAAACGGGACAGGTTCTGGGGCATGGTTCCCCGCAGATGTATAAAAGTTGACAAGCACCGCCTCATCACTGGTCTGAAAACCACCGGTATTCTTCCAATCCACGACACCGGAGCCAGAAAAGATTGTGCCGAGTTCATCAGGATGGATGGCGTGCGGCAGTTGCTTCCAATGAACGAGGTCTTGACTGACAGCGTGTCCCCACGTCATATTGCCCCAATTGATGCCGGATGGGTTGTGTTGAAAGAAGAGGTGATATTCGCCTTTGTAGTGGATTAACCCGTTCGGGTCATTGGTCCAGTTAGTTTTCGGTGTAAAATGGAACTGTGGACGATACGTTTCCTTGTAAGCTGTCTGAATCATGAATTATTTCCTTTCCGTTTTGAACGTTGCAAAGAGATACGCGCGATTCTGTCTGTTTTGCAGGCTATTCTATGTATATTTT
>JAGWBT010000247.1:0-336 GCA_021295755.1 Candidatus Poribacteria bacterium | reverse complement strand
CTCATGTGAGTTCGGCTTGCGGAATTATGCACCAGTTTGCCCCTTAAGGCGCGTCACTGGTATTAATCCGAAATGATGAACATTCCTTTCCCATGGGATAACTGATGAAAAACGACGATGCTCAACTCATCCAACGCGTCCTCGCAGGCGATGATACTGCGTTCTCCGTGCTTGTGAGAAAGTACCAAAAGCCGGTTCACGCCCTTGCGTGGCGGAAAATTGGAGATTTCCACATCGCTGAGGAGATTACGCAGGACACCTTTTTGAAAGCCTATCAAAAATTGTCAATGCTCAAGGAACCACAACGTTTTTTGAGTTGGCTTTATGTGATCGCGA
>JAGWBT010000246.1 GCA_021295755.1 Candidatus Poribacteria bacterium | reverse complement strand
ACGCGCTTTGAAATCGGCACTGAATTTTCTGCGTTTTCCACTCATAACTTAGTCTAATGTAGGTACTTTTAAATTTAACTTAGCAAGTGGTCTAAATTTCGGGGAGTATTACACTCAGACGTTTAAATGATATTGCTAAGTTTCCAGAGAACGACAAAAATTGTATTCTCTACACCATTGATGCAATGATTAATAATGTGAAGCTAAAAGGATTGAATGTATAAAAAAAGCCTTGCAGGGATGCAAGGCTTAGACTTCTATTCTTTGAAGTTACAAAATAACAACTTCCCATTACCAATATAAGCAGTCATTCGTTCATCTCTATAAAAGGATACTGGCTTTAGGTACAGTGCTTCATCAAGTGGGCGATTACTCCAAGTCAAGCCATTATCCTTTGATAAGTACATTACAGGTTTCGTACCGCCAAATCCTCCAAGCATATTCTTGTCAATTTTTGAAGCAAGAATCACAATCAAACCATTGTACTTATACAATTGGTCGGGCGAAAATTCATTATCTTCTGAAAAGGTCTTTATTTCTGTTAATTTTCCTTTTTCATAATGCTGTAGGACAGTTCTATTATTATCCTTGCCTAAAAGCCAATAATCGCCATTTTCGTTAACTGCAAAGTCTGTAATATTCAAGTCAAATTGCAATGAATCTAACTCTTTACTTTTCTTTTTGATTGAGTAAATCCAATCTGTTTTATCATTTCGTTTATAGGATAGAAAATAGAGTTTACCATTAAGCGTTTTCGTTTCTCCGATAGGCGTATTTATATTTTGGAAATTCCATTCTTTCCCACCATTATTTGTTCTTAAAATCTGATAATCTAATGGATTTCCTGATGGTCTGAATAAAATGACTCCCTTATCCTTAGATGTAAAATAAATATCTCTAACAAAGGAATTTCCTTCATCCCATTCATATAACTCCAAAACTATTCCATCTTCTTTTGAAACTCTATAAAGTTTGTATTTACTGTATTTTGGGTTTTGTCGCTCCTGATATTGCTGTCTGCTTATGAGGTAAATGTATTTTTCAGTTTGACATACTGCCTGACATTTACCAGATATCTTTTCGCTAAATGAAGTCCATTTTTTTTCATCTCCTACAACCGCTCGCTCAATAATGATTTCACTTGTACGAAAATCTCGTTTATCTTCTTCTATTGCACCAAATAAGTAATGATATTTTTCATCACTTAATTGATAGGTGAACAATTCGTGTCCCACATCTAAATTTGTTTGATAGATATTGCATTGTGGTAAATTATTTTTATCTGTACAGGTCATTGCTGTTAATAGCCCTAATATGGTAAATATAGATAGCATCTTCATAGTCAATTACCATGTAGGTCCTGGGGTTATTAAAATATTCCCTGGGTTTCGTTCAGGATCCCAATATCCATCAGGATAATGAGGTCCTTTTAGGATATGTGGGAACATCTGTATTATTTGAGACCTGCCATCAGGTGAAAAGAATGAATCACTAAAATCAGGGGTCATTGAAATATGCCATAAATCAGGAACTTTCAATTTCCCAATTTTACCACTTCCAGAATATGCAGGAACGTGCGTTCCGTAAGCAAAAGAATGAAATTCACTATTATTTCCTTGTAAAGAAGGATTAGAGCTAATACCTTCATTCATTAGAACTTGTAACTCTACTGCTGTTTCATCCAACCATTCTTTTCCCAATTCCGAAAGTTTCGCTCTCGTTTCATTCTTAAAACGGTTAATGTATTTATGACCGTACCCTAAATAATAATCAGGCGGTCTTGTATTATACTTTTCAATATGACTTTTGTATCTATCTGTATAATAGTCAGCATCTCCAGTTGCTTCGATAAAATCATACTCATAATTAACTGTACTTGGGTCTGCACCATTGGTTAATTGCCATCCATTACTTTCTGACATTGTCCAATCGTTTCCAAAAGCACCCGTTGTTATCGAGCCTACATCAGCTTCATCACAAGGCACATACTCACCGCCTACTTTCTGGAAACATCTGCCATCAGGGTCAATATAGTTGATTGGGTTATTAGCAGAAAAATGATATGGTGAAAATCCAATCTGTTTTGGAACGTCTGCAAGAGGGTCAACAGAGGTCCATCGTCCGAGTCTAGAGTCTAGGTTTCTGGCTTCAAATTCTACCCAATTATTTTCTATGTTG
>JAGWBT010000245.1 GCA_021295755.1 Candidatus Poribacteria bacterium | reverse complement strand
TATCAGGGGGACTTTGAAGATTTCGCGCCGGTTGAAATTATTGGTAAATGTATCCTTATTTCTCGTGTTTACTATAAATGTAAGTTGCTAGTGATGTGCCGTGCAATAAAGTCGATCCTTATGCCGGGAGATCGCGCATCTCCCGGCTTGTCACCAATAAATCGGGGCTTCGGGGGACCCGGTCACGCCTAGTCTCACCTGTCCCGATGAAGTCGGGGCACGGACAGATCCACTAATCCTTACGTATTACACATCACGTATTATTCCTCATCGATCAACCTGTTTGAGCCAACCCCACATCGTGACGATCTTACCTGCGGGTGAACCGGCAAATGCAAAAGCAGGGTTAAACCATGCAGGACCACCGTCATTATGGGGATTATTGGTCAGGTTTAGGGGATTATTTCTATCGGCATCCATCACGTAGATGTCAAAGTCCCCAACCCTATTAGACACGAAGGCAATCCGTTCTCCGTCAGGGGACCATGAGGGTGAATAGTCATCATCGCGATGATTGGTGAGTTTTTGTTGATTATCTCCATCGGCATCTACCACGTAGATTTCAAAGTTTTCAAAGTCACCCTTCCTATCAGACATGAAGGCAATGCGCTTACCGTCTGGGGACCATGAGGGTTGCCGGTCATCATTAGGATTGTTAGTCAGGTTGAGTTGACGCCCTCCATTGGCGTCCATCACATAGATTTCAGCGTTCCCATCCCTCTGAGACACGAAGGCAATCCGTGCTTGTGCGTCAACACATACCATCAGCAGTGTCAACACCAAAACCACAACAATAGCTAAAATCAAATGGGCGAAATCGTCCTTCCGGTGCATATGTCTTTCCTCCTCTGACTCTATTAAGATACAATTCTGAGATTTTTTCTAGCACTTTTTTTGCTTTTAAGAAAAAAAATATGACTCCCTGTCGAAATACTCTCTAAATCCACGCCATCATAAGAGGTATTTTGCCTCTTTCTTCGAGGAGTAGGCAATAAAAAAGGCGAATGGACAAAACCATTCGCCTTGTGACGTTCTGAGAATAGGCTTGCAAGCTATCGGTTCATTTATTCTACGTTATAAATTCGCCACGCGCCATTCTCTTTTCGCATTTTAACAAGGGTATGCCTTGGGATTGGTTCACTTCTCTGAGCACCCAGTGTTTCTAGTGCTTCAAAACCCGGTATCTCTATTTCTGGGCTTCTCAATTGGAAGTGGAATTCATCACCTACATATCTGCGACTTGCAACCTGTGTCTGACCGTCGCTTTGACGGATCAACTCAAATATCAGCGATTCCGATTCTTCAACTATAGCGACAGCTTCAAGCATCCCAACTGGTATTTCATCCGTCGAAGCTGGAGATCCATCATCATGCGTCACCTCTACGGAAATCGAAGATCCGTCACCGAGATTATCATGACCGCTATGCCTATACTCCTCCGTCATTAACAAGTGCATTGCCTTAGAGTCAGAATTTCTAACCGCCTCTAAGTAAGCATACATCACATCTTCAGCGGACTGATTCGTGTTTTCTGATGACGCAGACGTGTCTGTAGTGAGGCTCTGATCCGCCTCTGGCTCAAATTCCATCTCTGTTGCGAATTGCGCCATATCTGTTTCGTCGGGTTGACCGAAGAAATCGTCTATTGACTCCATTCCTGCAGCGGATTCCGCCGTAGCAATTTGCGATTGAGTGTCCCCATCTTCTCTATCTTGAGTAGAATCAATTTGCACAGCCAATCCTTCAGGGTTGTTTTGTGGGCGTAAGGTGCCATCCTCCCACGGTGACAAATACACCCGCTCCTCGACTGTGGGTCCATTCATCTGACGGATACCGATATAACCGATAAAAATAAGCGCCATCAACGCTGCTGCTCCAACCGTTATCTTAGATGCCGTTCCAACCTTCATGGCAGCTAGACCTCCCGAATAGATTTTTTTGAGTGTTAATCCGGGAGGAACGAAGATGCCAGTCAGAAGATATTGCAACCGTTTGGAGAGTTGACGTCTCGCACGCGATAGCCGAAACGAAATCGCCTTATCCGACAGTCCGTGCGTGCTAGTCAACTCGTTGTAACTTGCACCTTCTCCCTGTCTTTTTGCGGGAGCGTCTCCATGGTCCGGCGAATCAGTTCCCTCTGTTCCTGTCGTGCCAATCGCTCATCAGGTGAGTCCTCCGTTTGAAGTATCTCCGCGTTCACTTCGTCAAGGGATACGGTCTTGCCCCTCTGTTTACGGAGCCAGTTTCGCGCACGATTTCGCGCAATCTCTGCTAACCAGCTTTTGAATTTCGCGCTATCCTCAAGCTGTGCCAAGCCTCGATAGGCACTGAGGAAGGTATCTTGCACAACCTCTTCGGCGTCATGGGAATTTTTCACGATTCCGATTACGATTGCATAAACATAGGCGTGGTATGACCGCATCAGGTCAGCAAACGCCCCTTCATCCCCGGTTTGGGCGCGATGGATGAGTGTATTCTCCTTAGCCATGGCTCTTCGTTCCTCCCTTACACCCTACCAAGACACAGTTTCGAGATTTTTTCTAGCACTTTTTTATTTTGAGAGATATTTTACCCATTTCTTTACAAAGTAAGCAATAAAAAAGGCGAATGGAGGGGACCATTCGCCTAATTCTAAAGGAGTCTTCTGTCCATAATTGGTGTTTCAAATTGTCACTGTCTCCCCAATTTTATACGTCCCCAAAGGGTGGTTTGATTACTTGACGCCTCCACCGACAAAGAACGGTCAAGAATTGCAATCATTTTCTTAGCTACTAAACCACACACTAATGAACAGCGGCCTTTATCTCTCCCCAAGTAGTTGTGAGTTTCTTCCGCGGCTGCACTGCAAGAGCCTCATATTGAACCTCAAAGTCATCAAAGTGGACACGGTTCCCCCATCCTGACGACAGATAAATTCTCCCCGCTGTGTAGGTGCCGTCAAAAAAATTTAGCATTTCTGTGTCATCAATAAAGCATTGAAACCGATTCCCCTCGGCAATGACCCTCACGCGATACCACTTGTGCAATCTGAAATCAAATAGTCGAAATGCGCGCGATCTGCCCTCGCTATTGATATTCCATCTATCTCCTTTCTTAGAAACCTCCACATGTTGAATGGTCGCCCCAAAACCTCTTTTTGTAACTCCACCACCTATATCTTGATGACCTAGAATGAACTTGTAAGATCGCCCGTACAGAAGCGTTCGGAGCGTCTTGTTTCCCTGAAAACTTTTAATGAACGGCTCAAGGCGTGGGGGTATATGAGCGCGCAGCCCAACGTGTGGACCGCGCAGAATACCCTCAACTAGCCTGCTGATTTTTACAGACACTGACACTTCATAGTCGTTTGCGATTATACCATCAACAGCAATGACAGCCTCCGCGAACTGAGAACTAATGCACTATCTTGAATTCTGCCATGTTCGGCACCTTGTATGAATGTCCATCCCTTTAAGTCACCATTGTTAAAATCATCACGAAATATCTCTGCCCCTACTGATGATATCAACACCAATAAGGCAAATATAAATATAACCATCATGTACTTCATGCGGTATCACCTTTCTTCTCCACTGTAAGTCAGTTTAGAATTTTCATCTATAGTGGATCTTAGAATTAATGAGATACTTCAAACCGGTGCGGTTAGGAAACCGCACCTACCGGGGGCGCAGGTGTCTATTTATTTTTAGAATTCACCATAAATTCAACTCTCATGATTCCTACGGAACTGCTTTTCGCATGTCGCTTGAATTCATCAGGCTAACCATTACAGATCGCCTCCTCCATGTCCTCAATAGATTTCTTACAGTGTATGAGTTGATTGACACCATGGTTCGGATTCACTCCTCCCCAATACTTACCAAGACACAATTCTGAGATTTTTTCTAGCACTTTTTTGTGTTGAACCAAAGAATTATGTCAATCGTTACCCTT
>JAGWBT010000244.1 GCA_021295755.1 Candidatus Poribacteria bacterium | reverse complement strand
CAGCATCAGAAACTGCTTGATACGGCGGTGGACGCCTTTGGCAGGGTCGATATTCTGGTCAACAATGCGGGCATCACGCGGATCGCCGACATCCTCGAAGAATCTGAAGAAGACTTCGATATCCTCATCAAGACCAATCTCAAAGCACCGCACTTTTTGACGCAACGGGTTGCGAATTACATGATTGCCGAGGAGATTCGGGGGTGTATTGTTTATACCCTATCTATTTCAGACTCGCTCGCCTCTGACAACCGTGCTGCCTACTGCATTTCCAAAGCGGGTTTGGAGATGGATATGAAGGTCTACGCAGGCAGATTAGCAGAAGAGGGGATCAAAGTCAACGGCATCGAGGCGGGGGTCATCGACACAGATCTATCGCGGATCCGTATTCCAGACTATGAAGAAGCATCGAAAAAGGGATATGTTTTCATGGTTAGACCGGGCAAACCCGACGATATCGCCTATGCCGCTGTCGCTGCGATGAAGATATACGACACAGGACGATTGATTCCCGCAGCGGGAGGCACCATGACCCATCTGTTGAATCTGCGGATGATGACCGAGTTGGAGAGCAATCGATCGTGAGGATAACGTAATTTTTTAGCAGAAATGCTAAAATTAGGCTGAACGGCAACTCGTAGGGGTTGGGTGTTTATTGGCAAATGACAGACACATCTCACACAGATGTCAACAGAGCCTAGTCATTTCAGGGATTCACATAGGTCTCATTCAGATATCGAGCGATGATTTTGATATCTTCCTCTTCAAGGAAAAGCCCGTTGTCGATCATGCGAGCGATAAGTTCCGTGGTTTCCGCTTCCGATGTCGGTGGGACATTATCAACGTCTGACAGGTCGTGGCAGAGGGAGCAGGTAATTTCAAATAGTTCTCTCGCAACTTCCGGGTCATAAACATCTTCAGCCGACGTTGCACCCGTCTCCTCAACCTCATCCGGATCTACAACGACTTCATCCGGATTTACAATCACCTCATCTGCCACTTCATCCGGATTCGTCAAAACGGCTAAAGCGTTTTGCGCTTGGCTAGCCTGCATTCGCTGTTTCCGCTGCTCTTTCGCTGAAACTTGCAGTTCGGGCGTGATAGCGATGAGATATGCGGACACCGTCCACTGATCTTCTAGGGTAATCGGTTCCCCTATCATCGGCTTGATTGCCATCCGATCCACCGTCCGCACCCAATCAGGTGGGGTGCGTGGACGCGCTAAGATAGTTCGTAAATCGTGGCACTGAACGCATTTCTTCAACAGAACGTCCTGACCCTCGCGCAATTTCCGCCTCGTAGCCAGCTCATCAAGTGGTGCATCAGGTGGTAATCCCGCCATTTCCAGTCGTGTATGTGTCCGTTGGAGGCTAGCATCGCTGAAGATATTGCTCTTGACCCGAAGGGCACTTTCGCGCAATGTGAAGGGTACGGAGAGACCAATGAGCAGATAGGTACATATCAAGAGCCCTGTCCCGATATAAGGCATCGCCTCATCGAAATTTTGACCAGAAGTAGGACGCCGATTGTGATGCCGAGCATCAGGTGAGCAACGGTACGCGGTGGGAGTTCAACCTGATAATTCCACAGGCGGGGCACCATGTGCCACATCATGAAGATGTACAGGATCAGATACGCATAGCCGATAGCTCGGTGCACAAACATCAGCGATTTCGGTGCGGCACTGGTGCGGGTTTCATGGTCGAAGGGATACCCCCACAGCTTATACATCAAAAACACGGAAGCATTCCCCAGACCAAGGAAAATAAGCCCAAATATTGTACTAGTCGCAGTTGACATTCTATCCCCCTATAGATCAAATCTCTCGAAGGTTTCCCCAAAAACTGTGTCAGAACCAGAAATGCGACATCAAGATAAGCTGATCTATCCCCTCAAGTTGGCGGTCAGTGCTCGTTATATCGCGGTTATCGTTTGCGATGTTGAACCAATAGAATAGCTCAAGGGAACCGTTTTCCATAAAGATATATTGTGCAGCAAGCGTTACACGCTGGCTCCCATCCCCTTTGACCATTCGATCCGGATCGAACAACCCATAACGTCCGGAGAGCATCAGTTCCGGCATCACGCGATATTTCGCACCGAAATAGTAACCTTTGGATGCGATGTCATCATCACTGAAGCCGATGCCCTCATCATCGCCGAAACTGCCCCCGAAATTGAACTCGCCTTCGAGGGTGAGATTTTTGAGGGCAGCTGTTAAAAACGCCCCTGCAATCATTTCACGATCTAGATCTCTATCTCTATCAAGGAGAAAGGAGACACCTCCCCGGACGGGACCAAGCGTACTGCCGGCAGTTGCAACCATCCCTTTATGTTGGTTGCTATCCGCGGCTTGTCCAGCGCTGCGATTTCCATTGACCACGGCAGCATTGTAGAACAACTTGCCGTACGTGCCCCCGACTTCAATGCCGACATCCCGTTTATGTGATCCGAGGTTATACCCCTGACGTACCAAGATATTGTGGTCTCTCTGTTTAAGACCAAATGGAACGCGGAATTGTCCCACTTTGACGTAGAGGTGTTTGGGGATAGCGTCAACCGTCGCAAACATATTGAGGGTCGCTCCCATATTGTTGGAGAGGGTCAGTCTGAGCTTGTCCGAGGCTTGTGCATTGACAGTCAACTCGCCCTGCATCAGAAGAAAGCTATCAACGGATGAGTGGCAAGAGGTACACGTGGCTCTTGCGCGTCCTTCGAGATCGACATGGGCTGTTTTGATATAAGCGGTACGAATGTTGACCGCTGTTGTGAGTCTTTGGCGAACCTCTTCCGCTTCCTCCATAATTGCTTCCGGATCGAAATCTTCAGGAAACTCAAAGTAGTTATCCTCATAAACCTGTCCAATTGCGTTGCGCGGTCCGCCTCTTTGTCCTCCATCGCCGCAAACTCCGGGCGCGCTGCGCTATCAGAGATCAAAGAAACAACCAATAATGCGCTGAGTAAGAAGACCAAAAATCCAAACTGAGATTTGTATGCCAATTGATAACCTCCTCAATGCATAACGTAAGTTGCTAGGTAACTTGTAGGTCGAATTTCCATACTCGACATCTACTAGAAATAACCAAATTTACTAAGATTATCTATCAGATTCGCTCTTTCTATACACATCGCGCTCCGCTGGAGCGCAGGGATTGCTTCTATCACCGTTCTATAGACATATCGCTCCGCTGGAGCGAAAGAGAGCACTTGACAGGCGAATAGCCCCTGCCCCTACAAGAAAATCAATGGTTTTTCAATGACTAGCAGCTTCCTTTATGTATAACGCAAGTTGCTAGTGACGTGTGCCGCAATAAAGTTGACCCTTATACCCGTAGGTCGGGCATCTTGCCTTACCTACAAAGCCCCAGAGGGGCGATATGTGTATAGCACATCGGCAAACCAATTCCCCAAGCCCCAGCGGGGCGGCATGTATCGCATTGGATTGATGCCTGATATATCAAGAAAATCACTCGACTCCGGGCTATCTAGCAGCTTCCTTTATGTATAACGATTTGCCGTTGACTATTATTCGAGCGGTACAAACACAAAGTCTGTATCGGCAACTCCTGAGTGGCAGCCGATGCAGATCCCTCCTTCAAAAGCCAAGCGGAACTCCGCGTCCGGCGCGCCTCGCAGGTATTCCTCAAATCTCCAATCGCCGGCGTCGGGATGGTTTCCTGCCTCTTTCCACATCACTGCGACCAGTCCAATAAAATCTCTGCCCGGACGAGTTGCTTCCTTCACCACAATCGTGCCATCCGGATAAGGAAACTGCTGCTGACCATTCGGAGCAATCTTCTCACGCGTTTGATTGACATAGACATTTTTGGTGCCATTATGCGGATCGCCGCCCGGTGCGGGAGGGATCGGTTGAGCGTTCAACTTCAGCCATTGATCATATCCTGCTATGTCATCAGGCAACCCCGGAAGGACAGCCGGTGGCTCTGGTTCCGGTTGCGGTTGGGGCATTTGTTCAACTCGCGGCGGTTCGGGTTCCGGTTGCGGCTGCTGTTCTACCGGTTGCTGTTGAGCAGGTGGTTCAGGCATCAGTTCATCCGGTGACGGTTGTTGTGGGACGGGTGGCTCAGGTGTCATCACTTCTCCCTCATCCCCGCAAGAAACGAAAATTACACAGGCAATAATAACAAGGGTCAAAATCAAGGGGGCTAGATATTTCGGGATCATTTTCTTCTCCATTATTAGATTCAGTCAAGCAAGTTCGCGCCGCGCAGGGTAACATCAGAGCTCAATCGGCTCAAAGACAATCTCGTTACCAACCTGAATCTGCACTGGGGCTAAATATGCACCCATCGTCTCTGTATCAACATGCACGCCTAGCCCCGGTTTACCCGTCAACGCCACTTTTCCATCAGATCCAACTTCCAACCGCTCAACTGTCAGACGTTGAGCGAGTTTAGACCCTTCAGCCGGATATTCCAACAGATCGAATGATTCGTTTGTCGCAAACACATGCAGCGATGCAGCAAGACTCAAATGGCTTTTGAAGGTGTGATTCACATACTGAATTCCGTGCTGTTCGGCAAGTTGTCGGACACGGAAAGCCGCTGTGATGCCGCCGATACGTCCGACATCGATCTGCACAAACTGAATCCCGCCATGCAGGATAAGGTCCTCCGCCAAACGATACGTCCCAGAGCCTTCACCCGCAGCGATTGGCACCGGCGGACGCTGCTTTGATAACCCCATATATGCCTCGATCGCGTCGGGAGCGAGCGGTTCTTCCAACCATGTAGGCGAAAACTGGGCAAACTGTTTTGCCCGGGCGTAAGCCGTTTCATAGTCTTCGCCCCAGACGACGCCGGCATCAATCATAATCTGCGCATCTTCTCCCATACCCTCGCGTGCTGCACGAACCAACGCCACGTCGTTTTCCTCACCGAATTTTCCCATCGGTCCCCACCCAAACTTTGCAGCACGATACCCTTGCTCGTGCAACTGCGCCGCAATCTGATAGGTTTCTTCGGGGGTATCGCCAAAAAGGACGGAGGCATACGGCAGCTTGGAGTGGCTTTGGCTCTGCGGCTCAAGTAGGCGATAAATCGGCTCTCCCAACCTCTGTCCGACGATGTCCCATAACGCGATGTCTGCACCGCTATAGGCGTGGTGGATCTGCTGAATATCAAGCCCATTACGCAGCGCTTTTTGATGGAGCCGGACCACATCGCTGGGATTCTCCAGCCTCTCGCCAATCAAAGACTCACGGATATTGATGATGTTCCCATGTGACATTGGGCAACAGTACGCGGCTAACGACACAAGCGGCGAGGCATCGCATTCACCCCACCCGGTAATTCCCTCGTCCGTCTGGATACGCACGACAAGTGTGTCCTGCGTACCGTCTGCCGCGTCGGTAATCTGCGGCATTTTGAGGTAAAAGGGATCAACAGCGATAATCTTCATAGATCAGATCCTTTGCCCATCACCTGAGATTCGCACATAATACATGAGCGACAAGTCAAAGTCAAGGGATTTCTATCGCTGCTAGCAGTAGGTTGAGATTCATATCTCGACACAAAAAATGTCGATTTTGGAAAATCGACCTACAATAGGGCAACCACGAGGTGGTTTCCCCTACAAGGAATAGATCTAATGTAGGGGCAGGTCTTGCGCCTGCCCATCGAAGATTCTCGGAGCAGAGATAAATTACTTTCTCAAATGTCAACAGAACCTGCCAAAAAAGGCGGAATTTATGACGGCTA
>JAGWBT010000243.1:3103-3628 GCA_021295755.1 Candidatus Poribacteria bacterium | reverse complement strand
AACCGCTTCGGCGACAGGAACATTGCCTTCTACCGCCGCGATTGATTTTACTAAAAAACCGCTCCTAACAGGGCTCTTCAGAAATGAACCTAATGTCAATCGGCTTGAAGATCTCTATGGGTCGACAAGAGGGAAAATTCAACACATCAGCATTGTGTCTAACTGTAATTTGGATGTGTTAAAAGCATTTGTGGCAACAGGTTGGGCTCCCGTTTTCCGATCAAGACGCTCTGGCAAGGGTCATCTATCAGCGATTATGAAATATGATGATGCCGACCAGCAGATTCAGATCGGAAATCCGCTCAGCGCGCGAGCAAAAAGACAGCGCTCCAGAATGGGGCGCACGCTTACTTACTCAGAGTTTGAGAAGGAGTGGACAACTGGATCCGGAAATACATGTGTGCTGATCACACCGAAAAGGCTCCACGACGTGGAGATACATGCCGCTTTGAAGAAATACCTCCCTGAAGAACAGGTCGCTCGAGTTCAGGTGAGGAGCCGTTAAAATATGGTAGATTTTAGAAT
>JAGWBT010000243.1:0-3083 GCA_021295755.1 Candidatus Poribacteria bacterium | reverse complement strand
TCAGGGGGACTTTGCAAACTTCACGAAGGTCGGAGTTATTGGTAAATGTCCACTTATTTCTCTAATTCACCATAAATACATTAGGAGCAGCACTTACGCACTTCAAATTGTAGGGAACGTAGTTCTGCGTTCCCTACTTACTTTTTAATCAATGAACGTAGGTAGGTAAAATTAGATGCCGGAATTGATGCACAATCTCTTTAACACATTGCAAACCTTGGAATCCAATGGACAGCGTATCCATTACTACTCACTTCCTGCTTTAGAAGCACAAGGTATCGGAACAGTTTCCAACTTACCTGTCAGCATACGCATTTTGCTGGAATCTTTGCTGAGAAACTACGATAATCAACAGATTACAGAGCAGGACATCGTGGACTTAGCAAACTGGGATCCGAAACAGCCCAAATCTGTCGAAATCCCGTTTAAGCCAGCCCGCGTCCTTGCCCAAGATTTCACGGGTGTCCCGCTTCTCGTCGATCTGGCGGCGATGCGTTCGGCGGTGGAGGAACTCGGCGGCGATCCGCAGATTATTGAGCCGCTCGTCCCTGTCGATCTGGTCATCGATCACTCCGTTCAGGTGGATGCCTATGGAACGGCGAATGCATTACAGATTAACACCCAAAGGGAATTTGAACGGAATAAGGAGCGATATGAGTTCCTGAAGTGGGGCCAGCAGGCTTTTGATAAATTCAGGGTGATTCCGCCCTCCATCGGGATCGTCCATCAGGTGAATCTGGAGTATCTCGCCAAATTGGTTGTTCCCGATGCAATCAACGGCGAAACAGTTGCTTATCCCGATACATTGGTCGGGACCGATTCCCATACCACCAGGTTGGGGTGTTGGCGGTATCGAAGCGGAAGCTGCCATGCTCGGTCAGCCGGTTTACATCCTGACACCGGAGGTGTTGGGGGTTCACATGAAAGGGACACTCAAAGAGGGTGTCACAGCGACAGATCTCGTCCTAACGGTTGTACAACGATTACGAGAGACAAACGTTGTCGGTAAATTCGTGGAGTTCTTTGGTGAAGGTGTCGAAGCGCTCTCAACCCCGGATCGGGCGACCATTTCCAACATGTGTCCCGAATACGGTGCTACGGTTGGGTTCTTCCCTTCAGACGAAGAATCAGTGAACTATCTTCGGGCAACGGGGCGCGATGAAGCAGATCTGGAATTGGTCACGACGTATCTGCAGCAACAAAATATGTATGGCATCCCAAAAACGGGTGAGGTGGAATATTCTGAGGTGTTGATGATTGACCTTGATGCAATTGAGCCGAGCATTGCGGGTCCCAAACGACCCCAAGACCGGATTGAACTCTCAAAGGTGAAAGAGACATTCCCTCGCCTGTTGACGGCACCGCTTACGGAGGGTGGCTACGGGCTTTCTCAGACGGAGATTGAGGAGCACCGTCAGCAGGCGGAAGCCGCGGGGAGCATTACCCACGGCGATGTCGCAATCGCTGCCATCACCAGCTGCACCAACACCAGCAATCCGTCGGTGATGATTGCCGCCGGTTTGGTCGCAAAGAAAGCGGTCGAACACGGCATCCGCGTCCCCGATTCCGTCAAGACCAGTTTAGCCCCCGGATCTCGCGTTGTCACGGAGTACCTGCAAGGGACAGGATTGCTGCCCTATCTAGAGAAGTTAGGCTTTAACGTCGTTGGATACGGCTGCACAACGTGCATCGGGAATAGTGGACCCCTAGATGAAGAGATTCAGAGCGCGATTGAGGCGGGAAATCTCGTCGCCGTCAGCGTTCTAAGTGGTAACCGGAATTTTGAGGCGCGGGTGCACCGCGATGTCAAAGCCAGTTTCCTGATGTCCCCACCGCTCGTGGTCGCCTACGCGCTTGCCGGACGAATTGATGTCGATCTAACGAGTGAACCGTTAGGCTATAACGACGCGAATGAACCGGTCTATTTGAGGGATGTGTGGCCCACACGACAGGAGATTGCTGATCTGATCGCCCAGTCGCTGGATGCCAACACATTCAAACGCCTCTATGCCGAGATCGCCAACCAAGCACCGGAATGGGATGAGTTAGATATCCCCACAGGCGAACTCTATCACTGGAGCGAGGAAAGTACTTATATCCAAAAGCCCCCGTTCTTTGAAGGGTTCGGGTTAAAGCCTGAACCAATCACAGATATTCAAGACGCAAGGGTTCTCGCTATTCTGGGAGATTCTGTCACGACAGACCACATTTCCCCTGCTGGTGCAATTGGTGCGGATAGTCCGGCTGGAAAGTATCTTATCGAGCACGGCGTTGAGAGAAGGGACTTTAACACCTACGGTGCAAGGCGTGGTAATGACCGGATAATGAGTCGCGGAACATTTGCCAATAACCGGATCAAAAACGCCATGCTACCCGATATCGAAGGCGGTTATACCGCTACCTATCCCTCCGGGGAGCAGACAACGATGTATGAAGCGGGTCAACATTACCTGCAGCAAAATACACCGCTCATCGTTTTCACCGGCAAAGAATACGGTGCTGGCAGCTCGAGGGATTGGGCGGCGAAGGGTCCCAAACTATTGGGGGTCAAAGCAGTTGTCTCCGAAAGCTACGAACGCATCCACCGGAGCAACCTGATTGGTATGGGCATCTTGCCTTTGCAGTTCAAGGAGGGTGAGAGCGCAGCGTCGCTCGGCTTGACGGGGAGCGAAATCATCAGCATCACCGGCTTCGCAGACAACCTGCAACCGGGTCAAACTGCCACGATGGAATGGATTGATCAATCGGGAACGACGCGATCGACGGAACTGCTCATCCGGATCGATGCGCCCATTGAGGTAGAGTACTACCAACACGGTGGGATTCTGGATTATGTCATCAGAAATCTGATGGCTGATTAAAACAAGTTCAATAACTGAAATAAAAAACACCGGTAGAGATTCTGCCGGTGTTTTTTATTGAATTGAGTTCCTGCTAATTAACCATCCTGAACTAGGGTGAGAATGAGGTTGTAATTTTCATCAAGGTGCAGTTCCGTACCAGACGGTATGAACGTTGTCGAATCAATCTCTTCGATAATCGCCGGCCCCGAAAACCGTGAACCTACCGACAACCCATCCCGC
>JAGWBT010000242.1 GCA_021295755.1 Candidatus Poribacteria bacterium | reverse complement strand
ACGACGCTTCGCCCGAAGATATACCTACTTTTTATGGCGTTTCCATAGATATATCAAGAAAACTAAGAAGCTGAATTACGAACAGCATACCACAAATTGCAGAAATAAGTCAAGCCTTATCCGACAGCCAATGCGCGAACTTCCCCAAATTCGTGTGAGAGTTTAGTCCATGAATCGCCAGTATCTGTGCTGCGGTAGAGCTGCCCGCTCACACTACAAGCAATTAGCAGGTCGTTAATTTTCGGATTATGGGCAAATGTCCAGATTGTACTGTTCGCAGTTCTGCCGATATCTGCACGATCCCATGTTTCTCCTGCATTGCGAGTTGAAAAGATACCGCCTTGGTCGCCCGGGGGACCATTCCCTGCACCGATAAACACTCTGCCTGCATCGCCATTGAGGAAAAACGCTGCGCGGCAGTAGGGCCATGGGTAATGTGATTTGACATTTAACGGTGTCCATTGTTCACCCATATCCGTCGTGACACAAACATCGTTGTTCGTCGCTGCGATGATAGTTTTCGGTGAGCCGGGGACTACACAAAGCCCGTGAATGTCCAAACTACTGAGTCCTTCACTGCGCTCTGTCCAGGTCTCACCACCATCAGTGCTGAGACGCATCCCATCAATTTCAATCCCGGCATAGAGTGTTTGCGAATCCTCGGGATCAATCACAAAGGTCGTGACGCGCGGGATAATCGGGATACCTTCACATTCTTGCGCCAAGTCCGCGTTAAGTTGCTTCCAATTATCGCCACCATCGGTAGATTTGAAAAGTGCAGAAGGACACGTTCCGGCATAAAGTGTGTCGGGTGTCCTTGGATCAATTGCTATTGACCACACTTCCCGTCCATCCATGGGGCTTGGAAGGTGATGCCACGATTCAGCAGCATTGTTTGTTCGGAAGATACCGTTCTCGGTACCTGCATAGAGGGTGTCTGAGTCACTCGGATTGACAGCTATCGCGCGAACACGCCATGTGTCTCCGTTGTCGGTACTGTGCCAGACACTTTGTCCAATAGTTCCTGCATAGAGTGTAGCTTGCATCTTTTACCCCTTTTTTGAAGAAGAGAAGAAAACGAATTTTCTGCGGTGGCACGCCATATCGCGTGACCACCGACTTTTTTAGGAATAAAAACCGAAAAATAGTTATAAGCGGTAGGTTAAGAAGGATTGGGAAAATCCGAACGCCTCTTTCTTATACCTGTTCACCTCTTAACTTATAACTTCTATATGTTACTCGGTTAACGATCCTGTGTCAACAATTCGAGAATCAAGCGAAATCTGATATATAACAGATTCCGGTGCTATCTCCGGTTCAAGAAGAAACGAGAGTCGATATAGATGGATGCCCTGCACATCCTGTATGATGCGAGACATTGCCTGTGCTTCCCTATAGGGTCGTTCAACTTTGCTATCAAAGAGCATCAACGTCACAGTCGGAGTTGACCCAACGAGAGATTCACTCGGTTGCGCGAGGATGTCCCAGTACCTCGGATGCACAGGATTCGGAAGGGCAGCCGTGATAAAAGTTATATGTGCACCCCGCGCTGCACTATATTGATAATGTAGGGGTTGGGTAACCCAGTCCCTACCCGTCTTGATCGTTTCTGTTTGTAAACTCGGTACCAAGAGTGCCTCTGTAACACTATTCGGTAACACAACAGAACCAGAGTTACCAGCGGACAACTTTATCTCGCGCACATGGACATCACCAGTGTTATGAAATTCAATTGCATGAGCAGTACTGCCGGTTCCCCCGGAATTACTTGAAAAACCGAGCGTTAACCCGCCAGCATCCTCAAATCCGATATAATCTGCTGAAAAGTTACTGAGTTTTCCTTCCTGCGCGCCACTTGGATAGGAAGTGTGCCAGCGACGCGGTGAAAGAGAAAGTCTAACAGCATGATAATCAGATAGATAGTTTGCCAGCTTCCATTGAATAAAGATATCAGAGACTTTCTGTGTAATCCCCCTCAAGGCGAGCGCATCTGCAACACCTGTGAGCGATGTACCACGATTCCGGACAATTTCAGTCAGTGTTTCTGTACCGCCGTGCTGTTCATGGAGGTAGAGCATCCATAGGAAAGCGGCACCATAGTGGGGGAGCGCGTCTGCATCCGTTTCAGGCCACGCTATCAGCGAAACAGAAGGCGTTTTTTCAAATGCATCTACATGCTCCAGCACAGAATAGCCACAGAGAAATGATGCATATCCCGCGCACCCCTCATCCACCCAAGTTGCTTCGTGTGGATCGTGCCGCCAATGGATGAGATGTAGGAACTCGTGTGCAATGACGTTATGCGCGACTTCACTATTTGGGTTGAGCGGTTGTGTGTCAATATACAATATATCCGCTTCGTTACTACGAATTGGGAACCCACGAAACCCAGGGGCCCTAAGTACACCACGACTTTGGTCTACCGGATTGAAAAAGCCTGCCGTGTACTGATTGGCATGATTCGCATCTCGAATATTAAGTAGCAGTAAAATAATCCTACCGTTTTCATCAATATCCGGCGGTACTCCGAAGAACCCCGTTAACGTAGGATAAATTCCTTGCTGGGGATTCGCTGGTGTAGCGACATCAAAAGCACGCACTATTGATGCCACTGTTTCCGGAGTAACTCGTGTGTTCCACTCGGCCTCCTCAACAAAAATATAACAGAAATTGCCGATACCCCGTAGAGCCGCAGAGACGGTATATTGTTGCAGACTCCTAAAGTCAGGAACAAAGAAGGTCCGTTCTGTACCGATTGGCAGTGCGGGTGCAGCTGGCAGCACAGGTGCAGTTAGGTTGCTCGGCAAATGCGGTGGCATCGTATTTGCCCCAGGATCCGCGTCCGTTGCTGAGAACGGACGAAAAGGCATGTTTGTGTCTGCCAATTGTGGTGTTCCACAGCGGAATGCCGAACTTTGACCCGGCGACCCTAAAAGCAGCAGCATAAGGATGAAAAGCACCGTTATATTTTTCATTGGGAATAGCCATTAGCCTTCAGCAAAGACGCAAGCGTTACAGATACAGAACACCCTCTTTTCTTTGCTGGCTGCTGAAAGCCGAAAGCCAATTCGCTAACAGTTTCCATAAACTATCTGCTGGATTTGATGGTGTTAAGTTTCTGACGAAGTTCGACGTTGTCCGGTTCAATCTGCACGGCGTGCTCCAAAGTCTGCAACGCCTTCTCTTTCAAGCCTTTTTCAAGGTATGCATCAGCGAGATGCAAGAGGATCTCAGGTGTATCGGGTAGGTAGTGATTTGCCTGCTCCAAATTTTCTATGGCGGCATCCAATTTTCCCTGCTTAAAATAAATGAGTC
>JAGWBT010000241.1 GCA_021295755.1 Candidatus Poribacteria bacterium | reverse complement strand
CCTGCGGCACGATGCGTGAGTGGCACCAGCGGGATCGACTTTCCCTTTTGGCTTTCACCAATCGCAGTGTAAGAAATAAAGTCCGGATGTGCGGCCACCATCGCGTCGAGAAAGGCCATCATTTCGGCGTGATCCGTAAAGCCTTTGTCCTTTTGAAATGCCGGCGTGGTGATGGTCAGCTTGGAATCCGGAAAGAACTTCTCCGTCACTTTTTTGGTCTGCGGCACAGGCTGGCCAATCGCGCCGTAGGCGCAAAAGATCAATATGATGTAGCGTAAATTCTTCATATCACAGAGCAAATGAGGTGATGAGGCGGAAGATCCATTCGTCTCCGGTCTTGGCCACGCCGTCGAAATCGTTGCTGCCCTCGGCCGCGTCTACGCAGTCCACGGAAGCCCGGATCTTGATGCCGTACATTTTGGACAGGTATTGCGACACGCCGGAGGTGTAGTAATTCGGGCGGTTGTAGAAGATGCCGTTATTCAGAAAGCTATATTCATCGGCCGACAAATGGGTGTAGCGCGCGTCGATCGAAAAGCGGTTCTTGAAGAGGTAGCCCATCTGAATATTGTAGCCCATGCCGAGCATCATGCGGCCCTTCACGTAGTTTTCGACGTCGTCGCCGTCGCCCACCGGGAAAGTGGTCACCAAAGAGCCATCGTTCCGCACTCGATACACGATGTCGTTGGGCACGGTGGCCGCAGTGCTCACGAACTCGCCAACGGCCGAAAAACCCTGGTACTTGAAGAGGAAATCGACTCCCGGTTTGCTAAAATTAGGTAGCGAAGGATTCTGATCGGCATCCAAATAGAGGATATCGCCACTTCCGCGCCCACGGCGACTGCTCATGCCTACGTTGTAGCTATAGGCCACCCCGATCACTAGGCGAGGAACGAGTTCGCGCATCATGTCGACCTCGTGGTATTGGCTCATGTTGGTAAAGAGCCCAAAGGGCAAAAAGTCCAAACGGCCGCCGTACTTGAACCCGCCGTAGTCGGGCCGAAAAACAAAACGTTGAGTCCATCGCCGTTGGTATGCCTCGAGGTAAGCGAACGGTTCCGTCGATGAAAATCCCGAATTCGCGAATCGTACTGAAGCAGCTCGTAACCCGACCCCGAGCACGCTGAACCCCGAAGACGACTGGACCTTTTCGGCCATCGACCCGATCTTCGAGGAGTTCAAAGACCTCACAGGAAACACTAATGCGGTACGATGTCTTCGGCCACAGCGCTGGTGCACAAATGATCCACCGCTACTTGCTTTTTCAGCCCGAGTGCCACTTCAACCGGCTCGTATCGAGTGCTGCGGGCCGGTATTGCGTGCCCGACCCCAGTATTGAATTTCCCTACGGCTTAGGTGTAAGTTCGGCCGCGACCGAACCTCCCAACAACTACTTCGGCCGCGAGGTCTACGTTATTTGTGGGGCTAATGACACCGATCTCAATGCACCGAGTTTACGCCACACCCCGGGCGCCGATGCCCGGGGACTCCAGCGGGCCCGGTATTTCTTCACCGAATCGTCGAGCATTGCCTCGGACGGCGGCTACCTGTTCAATTGGGAGTACCGCACCGTGCCGAATGTTGGGCATAATGGGGAAGAGATGGCGGCGTATGCAGCAAATTTGCTTTAGTAGGGTTTAGACAAAGCCGAAATCAGGATCGAAGATTCAGGTTTGCCTCAGGAAAATCAGGTTACGCGATGCGCAATCAGGAAACCCCCTACTTTGAATTAAAGCTCACACACCATTTCGGAAACGAGCTGATCTCGCGCAGCGAGACCTGAATTGAAAAACCTGATCCGTAAGGCCTGAACTCTCGGAGTCCGGGTTGACTCGCGTAGCGATTGGCTCAACTGTTCGAAGTCTAACCCTGTTGATTTTTAGTCGTAATACTATATGCTCACTTTATTGCTATAAATGTAAATATAAAAACTTATTATTATTCATTGAATTAATATAATAAGCTTATTTTTGTTGTTATATAGTCAATCTAAAGACTTACGAAATGGAAATAAATAAACTACAGCTGAATCAGCTCGAAGCAAAGTTAAAGGTGTTTTCCAAGGCAAACCAAATCGCTGTTCCGCCTACGGGATGGATCAAAGCCGTGCGCGTGACCTTAGGCATGTCCCTTCAGCAGCTCGCCGATAAGTTGTCGATCACCAAGCAAAGTGTTCGGGATATGGAGATTCGCGAGCAGAAAGGCAGCGTTACGCTTAAAAGTCTTCGAGAAGCCGCTCATGCTCTGGATATGGAATTGGTTTATGGTTTAGCTCCAAAGGACGGTAGTATCGATAAGTTGATCGAGCGTAAAGCCCTTGATTTGGCGAAGGAGATCGTTTTGAGAACGTCCGGCAACATGAGGCTCGAGGATCAAGAGAATTCGAAACGTCGACTCAAAAAGGCCATTGATGAACGTGCCGCTATCATCAAGGACGAAATGCCGAGAATGCTGTGGGATTAGGACTCAAATACATAATGGGCCAAACACCCATTGATGAGGACGAGCAAGAGGGCTTGCTCATAAGCACGATTGCTACTCAAGCCGAGCTAAACGAGTTTGAGCAGCAGAACATCGAGGATGCCTTGCAATGGGCAATGAGTAGGAACTTCACACCAGAACAAGTGTTCTCGGAAAGGTTCGTTTGCGAAGTTCACAAACGGATGTTTGGCACCGTATGGTCGTGGGCCGGAATTTTTCGAACTACGAACAAGAATTTGGGAGTCGATAAGCACCAGATCTCCGTAGAACTCAAAAAACTACTCGATGATGCCCTTTATTGGGTAGAACACAATACGTATACGCCTGATGAGCTCGCCATTCGATTCAAACACCACATTGTCAGTATACATTGCTTCCCAAACGGCAACGGGCGACACAGTCGATTCATGGGCGATGTTATCGTAGAAAAGCTCTTCGGTCAGGAGCACTTTTCATGGGGTGCTAAAAACCTCTCTGCTGATAACGAGGCACGGGCGGCCTACTTGAAGGCCGTTCGAGCCGCTGATCGAGGTGATTTTAAGCCCTTGTTGACCTTCGCTCGATCGTGATGCTGCGCCTACGGCGCGATGAACAACACCCGCGACTATTCGACCTTGTCCATACACGTCTGGTGTGTTGCGCCTTGTTGTCTGAATCCCCGGGTTAAATCCCGGGGCCAAGGAATCGGTTTCCATGACTTTTCATGGAGTCTAGGATGTCATTCCTAGGCGGGTGTTCCGGGGTATTTGTTCCTCTTAAGATTTCCATAACAAGCGGCAGTGGGTTACTTCCCTATCTTTCGCATTCATTAATCCTATCGACGGTGGACCTCCAACAGTCGGAGGGGTATATCGGAAACGGGAGTGTTCACTAAAGTGTGTTATTGGTTAAAAATCTATCTTCAAAATAGTCACATAAATCCCTGCGGACATTAGACCAACCGAACATGGTTCCATTCCA
>JAGWBT010000240.1 GCA_021295755.1 Candidatus Poribacteria bacterium | reverse complement strand
GTTGGGCATTCCTGACCCAAAGTTGGACATAGGCGCCTAATCCGTTAATCACCACACTGTCTTGGCAACCGCTCCGAATTTCCTGCTGAAACGGACGTTGGATTGTTGCTAGAATTTTGGTAAACTCATTCATTTATGGTAGATTTTAGAATTAATTAGACACTGCCAATCGGCGAGGTGAGGAAACATCGACTACCGGGGATGGAAAAATCCGGGCTATCACCCCGGTAGGTGCGGTTTCTAACCGCACCTACCGGCGCAGTTGGAAACAGCGCCTACCCAACACGGGGAGCGAAAGTGTCTATTTATTTTTATGATTCACTATAGTTTGCTTTCAAATACAGCGGAACCTCGTCTTGGAATTGTGGGAGTTTGTTCGGCACAGTTAAACCTCAACGAGCGCGTCTTTGACAAGTGGCATTAGCCAGCGATTCATACAGAAGCAGTACCAACGGATCGGCTCCTTCTCAGCGATGAGCGTATGATGGACGCCCGGCGCATGTCCGATGAGATCTCCCGCGGAAACCTCAAAGATTTGCCCGTTTTGTTCGACATGCCCCGAACCTTCGTGGATGTACCAAAACTCCTCATGGCTGTCGTGGACATGGTTAGCGGCACGTGCTCCCGGCTCACTGCTATTCTGATCCCAATGATCTAACGTCGAATGCGGTCGGGCGTGAGGATACCGGTAACAGGAATCCCCCTCCTGCGGTGGCAGTTCCTCACCCCGGACCAGTGCCGGCTTGCCGTGGACATGATCGCCGTGTGAGTCTCCAATACCATCGTCCAACGCGTCCGCGGCAATCTCCCAAGTGGCAGAATGAAACGCAACGTCAAACCATTTGACGGGCGTATCCCCGGCGGTGAGTGAATGAGCAACTCCCGGCGGCGTGATGATTAGGTCTCGCGGTTGGATTTGGGTGGTTTCATCGCCACGGGTCATCGTCCCCTCTCCACTGATGATAATCCAAAATGATTCACGCGATTCATCGATAATCTCTGGAGTACGCTTCCCTGCATTGAGGGTACGGAGGGCAAATCGTTCAAGAGAACGACAGTCCTGATCCTGTGTCGCGTATTCAAGCGTCGTCCCTTCGGGTAGCGATCTTGGTGCGGGTAGGTCTGTATACTGAACGTACATGTTTCGCTCCATAACTAAGCATAAATGCTTCCTCTGTATCCTGAACCGTTCATCTAAAATGTGACTTGGAGTAGGAACACAGAAGAGAAATTATTCATCCTTAGTTCTAAATGTAATCGTGAACTCAGTCTTAGCATCAACATTATTTATTACTTCGATATGGATGACATAAACAACACCGTGCCGGAGTTCTCTTCCTGCTATAGCGGTGAGCGTCGCTGTAGCACCAGCAAAGCTAGAAATCCAATTCAGCGGTTCCCCATCTTTCTGTCTGATTGTAACGTTCCCCCTAACTTCTCTATCGAAATCAAAACGGAATCCGCCTGCGTTCAGTGGCTCGGGGTCAACGTCTGATTCACCATCTGTAACCGTACCAGAGAATATTTCAGCTTGCTCTCCTACGAGCCCTATTCTAAACGTAAGTGTGGCTTTTCCGTCAGAAGCATCAGGATTTACCCAAGCTACTGATAAATCCGCACCTGCCTTCACTGCTGGGTTTGGCTCCAACGCATCCAATAATTGTTGCGTGGTAACTTCCCAAGTGGCGTGATCGTCTTGAAGTTGAGCCCGAATTCCACCCACAGAGACGTAAGAAGGAAGGCGATCGAAAAATAATTTAATTTCTACAGGAGTGTCTAGAGCATCTATAGTCCAAATAACGCTACCGCTTGGTGGTTCGCTCCTAATAAGATTCACCACTGGAACGAGCGGGGCGGGCTTATCTTTAGTTACAGGTTCATCCTCGCCGCCGCAACCAACCATGAGTAGTCCCATAACAAAACATATCAGATAATACATCAGTTTCATAAAACTACACCTCCGAAATTGAATTGAGATTACCTAATATGAGGATCGCTCACACGATTTTCTTCAATTTATCTTCAGGAAGTTTCGTACTGAACCACCTATTCCCAAATTTTTGCAAAGGTATAGTCTTTGTTGGGTTACACGCCATCTGATGATGTAACTACCGGATACGGTATCAATTCCCCGGCGGCAGCGGCAGGTCTACACGCACATTCCCGCGCTCTTGCGACTTGAGGAATCCGATAATAATCTCGACCACTTTCTTCCCTTCCGATCCAGGAGAGAGCAATTCGCCGCCGTTCTCTATCACTCCAATGAGCTCTTCAATGTAGGCGGGGATACCGGTTATCATGTGTGGTGGTAGGTCCAGCAACTCAGATCTGCCGACACCTGTCGACAAAGTTACTGTATTTTCCACATCCAAGCGTCCTTCCTCACCAATGATCTCAAGGCAGAAACCGCTCGCCTGTCCCTTCG
>JAGWBT010000239.1:2496-3903 GCA_021295755.1 Candidatus Poribacteria bacterium | reverse complement strand
TGCTCTTAATTACTACACTATTAGACGCTGTAGAAAGGAGCATTCAGATGTCTCATCGATTAGCCAATCGAATCTTCAAGAGGTATAGTCAAGCGTTCAAACAGCAGGTAGTCCATGAAATTGAATCCGGCATATTGACGATTGACCAAGCCCAGAAACGGTATGGGATTGGGAGTAACAGCACCATAAGAAACTGGGTCAAACAGTTGGGCAAGCATCACCTAATCGCCCAACAAGTCCGTATTGAAACGCCCGACGAGGTGAATCAACTGAAGCAACTCACTGCTGACAAACAACAGCTTGAGTCCGCCTTAGCACAGGCACATCTGAAGATAGCGGCTCTTGAATCACAGATTTGTCAAGCAGAGAAACAGTTTGGTATTGACCTTAAAAAAAAGTGAAATATGCAAGCATTGAGGCGGTGTGGCACTCGAAAACTTCTAGTTATTCCCTTGAGACAGTTTGTGCGGTTCATGGTGTATCTCGACAGGCGTTTTACCACTATCAAACCCATCAAGCCAATGAGCGACTGAAACAAGAAATGGTGCTTCAATTGGTCTGTCAAATCCGTGCACGCCAACCCAGAATTGGGGTAAGAAAATTGTATCAACTGCTCAAACCTCAGTTTGAACAACTCGGTCTCCAATTAGGTAGAGATGCGCTGTTCCGCTTGCTCAAAGACCATGGACTGCTCATTGCGCCCTCAAAGCGTGGTAAGCGAACCACTTTTGCCAATCACCGATTCTATCGGTATCCGAATCGGATAACGGATTTAGTTGTTGACCGGATTCACCAAGTTTTTGTTGCAGACATTACTTACTTACAAACGCTTGATGGCTTTGTGTATCTGGCTCTGGTTACAGACCTCTTCTCACGCAAAATCGTTGGATTTGATGTCTCGGATTCGCTAGCGGTCGAAGGTGCTATCAGAGCTTGCAAAATGGCAATAAAATCGGTCACTAAATCCGATGCACTCATTCATCATTCTGACAGAGGTATCCAATACTGTTGTCATGCTTATACCCAATTACTTCACTCACACGGTGTACAACTCAGCATGACGCAAAACGGTGATGTTTACCAGAACGCCATCGCTGAACGGGTCAACGGTATCTTGAAAATTGAATTCTTGCTAAACCACACATTTGGCTCGATACAACAAGCCACCGCTAACGCCAAACAGAGTGTTGCTATATACAATAACGAGAGACCGCATCTCAGTTTGGGGTATCAAACACCTCAAGACGTTTATCACAAAGGTCAAAAACAACTCCCTATAAATCTACCGTAATGCGTAATTTTCCTGTAAACCTATTTTAGGACTTGACATTTTAGACCATTGGTTGATTCAATTTCCAGCAATGACTAACTTCGTCAGGTCGGCAAGCGGGTATACTTTTTGTGCGA
>JAGWBT010000239.1:0-2435 GCA_021295755.1 Candidatus Poribacteria bacterium | reverse complement strand
GACAACGGCGTGGTCGGTTGGGGCGAAACGATACCCAACTACACTTGGGCGAGGGTATCCGATGACATCGCAGAGCAGATCGTGGGACGCGAGGCTGGCGACCTGCTGTGGGAGGACGGTTTGGGTGCTGGTATCCAAATCGCGCTCTTCGATGCAGTAGGCAAATCGTTGAACACGCCTGCCTATCGCCTTCTGGGAACGAAAGTCCGAGAGTGGTGTCCGCTCTCTTGGTGGGCTATGGATATGCCTCCGAAGGATTGGGCGCAACAGTGCGCCGATGCGGCTGAACAGGGCTATATGTCCTCCAAACTCAAAGCACGGACATGGTACGACCTGCACGCAGCCATCGGAGCCATTATCGAAGATGTCCCCTCGCAGTTTAAGCTGGATCTGGACTTCAATTCAACTTTGGCAAATGCAGCCAATGCCGTCGAGTTCCTCAAGACCCTCGAACGGTACGAGCAGGTCGCCATGATCGAAAGCCCGATTCCGCAGGGCGATGTCGCTGGGAACAAACAGATTCGCCAACGTATCAACCGACCCGTGGCGATGCACTACGGTTCCCCGCCCATCCTAACGACGCTACTGGAAGATGTAGCGGATGGCTTCGTTATTTGCGCCGGCGCGCATCGTCTGCTGAAACAGGCGACCGTTTGTGAGGAAGCGAACAAACCCTTCTGGCTGCAACTCGTCGGCACCGGCATCACCACGACGTGGGCTGCCCACCTCGGTGCTGTTTGTCCGCAAGCCAAGTGGCCCGCGATTACCTGCATGAACATCTGGGAGAGCCAACTCATCACAGAACCGATAGAGCTGCGTGGCGGTTTCTACCGTGTGCCGGAAAAGCCGGGTGTCGGTGTGGAGGTTGACGAAGAAGCTGTGCAGAGATACAAAGTTGACTACTCCTTCGTAGATACACCCCGTCACGTCTATCGCTATACTCGCGCAAGCGGAGAGACCACCTACTACGGTTGCAACAAACAGGACCTCCATGCGGTCTATCCGAATGACGCCATGCCCACTTGTGAAGCGGGATCTAATCTGGAACCCGTTCCCGATGACGGTAACGATGGGTTCAAGGAAATCTATGATGCCGTACAGAATGGCAGCACCGTGCGACGATTAGAGGGATAGGACTTACGCATTTCCTCTTAAAGTCCCCCTGACAAAGGTTTCCTCCCTGATAAGGGGGGTTAGGGGATTTAGGGGGTTAAATGCAACCCAATAACGACTTTTCAGGAAAATATGTCAATTTTCTATTCAATTTGCGTAAGTCCTGAAGGATAAAGGAGCCTAAACTATGGCAAACCAATACGTCAATCCCTACAGAGTCATGTTAGGGGAGTGCACCCGAAAGGAGATTCGGGAAGCCTTGCAGCGTGGCGAATTGAAAGCCGCCATTATCCCCATCGGTGCTATTGAGCAGCACAATGAACACCTAAGCCTAGATTTGGATATTGTCCTATCCACGTTCGTCTCCCAGCAAGCCGCCTTGCGGCTCTACCCCCAAGTCACTGTCGCTCCACCCTGTCCGGTGGGCTATTCTCCATACCATATGGCGCGGAAGGGAACGCTGACTTTGCGGGTGGAGACGCTGCGGGCATATATCTTCGATGTCGCACAGAGCCTCAAAACCCACGGCATCCGTACGATTCTGGTCGTCAACGGTCATGGCGGCAACCACGGATTGCTTCGGGAGGTACTACCGGCATGGCGGCAAGAATTGGGTATCACGATGGATGAGGAGTCTTACTGGATGGGGCTTACGGCTGAGGACAAAGAAACCATCCTCCAAGGCTACCGAGATCTCAGAGACGGCAAGCTGGACACAGTGGCGCGACAAACTGCGTTGAATCATGCCTCAGAGGACGAAACCTCTGTGATGTTAGCAGCGTACCCGCAACGGGTGCGCGCGTTCACAATGGAGGAATACGACGCTGCTAACTTGGATTACGCCCATAACCTATCGCCCGAAGTGGAGGCGTATCTCGAACCTTTTTCCAAAGAAGGTTGGCCCCAAGGCGGACCGAATCCGGAAAATCCGCGTGACCGCGCCCGCCAAGAGAATGCTCTGCTTGCCACTGTCGAGAAAGGTGAAGCACTCATCACCATCCATGTCCAATACGTCGTCGACAAGCTGCAGAAAATGATCGATGTGACCGAAAAGGGGCTCCCTTGGTCCCCGCCCGAATAAAAACTATGAGGTAAAAAATGAAATATAGAGAGATGGGAAGAACAGGCTGGGAGATCAGTGAAGTCAGTCTCGGCGGGGCATACCTGATGGGAGATGACCCCGAACGTGCCCAAGAGAGTACGGACGAAGTGGTGAAACATGCACTCGAATTGGGGATCAATTACATCGATACCGCCCCACTTTACGGCAAAAGCGAGGAACTCCTAGGCGGTGCACTCGAAGGCATAGCGGAACATTTTTA
>JAGWBT010000238.1 GCA_021295755.1 Candidatus Poribacteria bacterium | reverse complement strand
AAGGTCCCCGGCGAGCGAGATCGGCTCTGTCGTCATGAGATCTCCCACCTGCTGAACAAGTCCACCCTCGTGAGGTCCCCCAAAAAGTAGTACCTGCGCGTCGAACTGATTCGTTATGCGATCGCCGATAACCGCAAATCGGTCAGGCATCCACTCTCGCAATTTCCACCCTGCGCCCGGAAACAGTCCGACTTTTGGTCGATCCGCCTCAACCCCCTTGGTGGCAATCCTTTCATCGGCAAACGCGCGATCTGCCTCTGTAACAAATAGCTCTAACGTCCGATCCGTTGCCTCTATCCCGATTGGACGCAGCAGGTCGAAATAGCGGTCAATAGCGTGCGCGGACGAAATCCGACCGGCGCGGATAGCTTTGGTATCAAGGTCTGGCACACGGACAGTACACAACACCCCATTTGGTTGATGATACCCAACGCGGCACTTCGCACCGCTCAGATACGCAAGCAAGCTCGTGCGAAATTTGCGTTGAAAATCGATCGCCAGATCAAAGCGCCGTTCTCGCAGGGTGCGGACAATCCGTCGCATTTCACCGGTATCCTTATTCCCCGCTTTTCGGTCGAACGGAATCACTTCGTCCAAATGCGGATTTTCCGTGAGCAGATCTGCCGACTGCTTCGCCACTAACATCGAGATATGCGCCTGCGGAAAGTGCTGCCGCACCGCACGGATTGCTGGCGAAGTCAGCACAATATCGCCAAGTGAACTGAGCCGGATGAGGAGGATGTTTTTCATGTTGTCCCCACGGAAGCATAACTATTTCCGAATAACCATACGTTGTGTCTCTGAAAAGGTTTCCGCCTCTAATGTATAGAAATAGACGCCACTGACAACCGATGCACCCGATTGGTCCCTGCCGTCCCAATATGCAGCGGTCTGTCTGTTGAGATATTGCCCCGCACCCCGCTGACCGATATCCAACTGACGGATCCGCGCTCCTTGGAGGTCGTAGATACGAACTTGCACCGCCGGTCCAATTAAGAGCGTAAAACATGCAAGGATAATCTGCAAGATTTTCATTGGCAACATCAAAATGTCAACATGCCCTATCTATCTATTGTATCACGTTCTTACCTTTCAGAGCAACAGCGATTTTTTTTGCAATTTGCCAGAAGGGACGCTGGATAGGTGTTGGGAGACGGCGCGTTCCCTCCGATTACGACAAGCCGGATCGATGAATCGACACACTAAGGTTTTTGGTAGATGAGTGTGTCCGGAAAAATTCTCGCCCAAGCACCTGCATGGGAAACAAATACATCAGGGACACGTTCAAGTGATTCACCCGTTTTCGGATTCAAGAGCATCTGCTCCGAAAGTTCCCATACCGTCTGGCTACGGCTATCCCTGACCTGTTCAAACGTCCCTTCAAAGTGATAGTTCTTCCGCTTGTAAACGCGAACAGCATCTGAATCCGGACTCGCAATCAGGACAATTGGAACGCCGCCAATGGAATCGTTGATAACCTGCAACTGACGCAGGTCCTCAAAAAAATACGCCTTCTGCTCAGCGCCCACAATTACACCAAGAATCTGTCGCGGTAACACGTCTAGGATGTCAGGATAAGGGTTATAGCTGTAGCGATGGCCGGTTTCCTTACTCAATACAGTCGTATTCGGGTGGGCCGCTTTCCACTCACTCCAAGGTGCCTGCGTCATCGTCACCCTTTCGAGCACCATGCCGGTCTTCGGACCAACGACCGCCTCACCGGTGGCTTGTAGCCATAAGCTCGGTCTGTCGCTACCCCGGTCATACATCAACAGATTCCGTTTATACAGGGTGCCGGACACACCAAATTCAGTCGCTTTGCCGTCAACAGTCGGGTCAAAAGCGATACCGGTGCCGCATTCCGGGCAAAAAGTCACAAGCACCGGTCCACCGCCCAAAGTATCGTTGACTATCTCATGGTTAACCAGAATACGCAAGGGATAGGCACGGCTCGCCCCATCGCGTGCGATGCCGAGAACCTGATCATTGTCCTCCATATAGTCCGCTGCCCCTACCGGAATGAATCGGGGATGCGTCAGAGCGGCGATGCCATCTACACCGGGACCACCATCATAGATTTCGTTCATCGGAATCGAGTGCTTCACGCCGTCGGGGAAGAATATCCCGTACCGTTCAAGCACCCTGGCAGAAGGTTTGCCCGTCTCTAAGTCAGTAGAGAGCGTTTCGATTGGCTCTGCCACTGGAGACGGAATCTGACCTTCATCAGCCTCACACCCGACCAGCAGAATGATCCCATAGAGTCCCAAAAACAGAAGTAGCCATCTCGTGGCCATGTTAATTCACCTCAAATCTCCCAAAAAGACCATAAAAGATGATATAATTTTATCGTGATCTTGCAACGGTTGGCAACTTCAAATGTTACCAAAAAATCCTTTAGGTCTAAATCCCAAGCATTTATGCTTGGGATACAGATTGCTTTAGCAAGTTTTATTTTGA
>JAGWBT010000237.1:3187-4066 GCA_021295755.1 Candidatus Poribacteria bacterium | reverse complement strand
GGAATAGACATCCCTTTTCCTTCCGCCTTGATATAGGCTTCCTTGCGCGTCCAGCAGTTAAAAAAACCTTCTTTCCGCAGGTGTTGGGGGAGTGCGCGGAGCACAGCCGCTTCTCGTGGTGAGAAGAATCGCTCGGCAAGTTTCTCAACTTCAACATCAGGGCGAAAATACTCGATATCGATGCCAATCTCCCGACCACAAGTGATGGCGTAGAGCGCAATTCCGTGGGAGTGAGACAGGTTGAAACAGAGTTCTTCCGCGCCAGCCTCTTCGGTCAAAGCTGGCTTCCCGTAAGAATTATAACAGAAGCGCAGCTGGTCTGGTTCCCTGTCCAGATAACGGCTCAAGATATTCCGCAGCAGTCCACGTCCAGCGATAAAGTGCTCTCGGTGTTTCTGGAAGTAAAATCTTTCAGCTCTGGCACGCTCATCTGCTGCGAGCATATCCTCAAGGGTGCGCAGCTCGGAGACGGACACATGCAAGGATGCCCGCCACACATGGACTGCATTGTTGGGTAGTAGGAGCGTTTTGGGTGGGGAATCCCATGAAGATGAGGTCATCGGTTTTTCCTCAGCCGAATTGTGTTGGGTTCAACTTCACAATGATTCGGTCGAAACCTGATGGGAAACGAAAATCAGTTGATCCCACCACCGAACCGTGCCTCGTATTTCTCCCATACCTCATCGGAGAGGGGCACGCTCGCCGCTCGTACGTTTGCTTCCAACTGCTCGACGTTCAACGAACCGATGTTGTTCCCGTGAATCCGATCGTCTAGCAAACAGAACTGCAGGGCTAATTGAAGCAGATCCACTCCCTCCTCCTGACACCATTTCCATCTTTCTCTCGCAGATTCGAGGTCGGGGTGATTTGCCCACCGCC
>JAGWBT010000237.1:2740-3100 GCA_021295755.1 Candidatus Poribacteria bacterium | reverse complement strand
TGACGAGCCAAGTTATAATCGTTGAAGCATAACAGGAGATCAACATCGCCGGTGGCTATCGTCTTCAGATGGAAATCGTGTGGGCGCATTCCGTATCCGACAAAGTGAACTAGACCCCGCCCTTTACACTGTAGCACGCCATCTAACGTTCCACCTTTCTCAAGCGTGGGTTCAATTTCGGACGGATCATGAATCAACATACCGTCGAAATAGTCTGTGCCGAGCAACTGCAGCTGATCTTCGACATCCGCAACCGCGCGTTCAGCGGAATAATCGGGTCTTCCATCACCGTAGCCTCCCCACTCCGCTGAGGAATGGCAGCAAAGGCGTCCGGTAATTATCACGTCCTCGCGCGGTATC
>JAGWBT010000237.1:0-2493 GCA_021295755.1 Candidatus Poribacteria bacterium | reverse complement strand
ACCCCAATTCTATATCGGATTTTGATCCACTGCAAGCAAATTCTAATAACCTAAGTTGCTAGTTATTAAAAATCCATCAGAACCTGTAGGTCGAGATTCACATCTCGACACCAAACCGTCGATTTTGGAAAATCGACCTACAGAAATGATACAATTTGTACGGGGATTAGGGGCTGTTGGTTTGAATATGCCGACAACTAGCAACTTGCGTTCTAATAGTAGTAGGCATATTGTTTTGAATCCCGCCTGCGGGGCTCCGTATGCCGTAACCTATACACACTGACCCGTAGAACGGGCATCTTGCCCAACCCATATCAAGCGAGACGCTGCCGTCCCGGCGCATCTAAACCGACATCCACTAACGATCCGAATAGCTCTTCAATTCGTTGCAGATCTGCTGCTGGCAGGGGATCACTCAGAATGGAGTCGATGTTGGACCGCAGATGCGTCGGGCTGCCCGTACCGAAGAGTATCACATCCGTACCGGGTTCATGACGGCAATACCGGT
Organism: Candidatus Poribacteria bacterium; assembly: GCA_021295755.1. Classification (NCBI taxonomy): domain Bacteria; phylum Candidatus Poribacteria; species Candidatus Poribacteria bacterium. The sequence continues at coordinate 1,985 of JAGWBT010000237.1, read as the reverse complement.
ATGCTGCGTCGATAACCGTGCGAGCACCGCCCGAACGAATCAGAAAACCGAGTGCCTGCTCCTTCTCCGCTAGCCAAGCGGGCAATTTACCCTCGTTTATCAGTTGCGTGACCACGTGGTTCAGTCTGCCCGGCTTGCTAAACAACAACCGCACGGCGAACATATTCAATACACCGATCCCTTTTGCCAGTGTATGTTTGAAAATCTTCTCACGTGCCGACTGGTGCATGAGATGGAAAGCGACCATCACCACATCGAAACAATCCTGTTGCACTGCCCGTGCAAGTGTCTCGTGATGGGGGTCTTTGGGCGGAACCTCCGTGATACCGAGAAAGCGGAATTTCCCTTTCTCTCGCTCCCGCAGCAGCGCAGGGACTATTTTTTCCACAGCATAGTCGTAGACCGAAGGTTGTACACCGTGCAGATGAAACACATCGACAAAGGTCAGATCCATCTTCTGCAAAGATGCTTCTAGTTCTCTAACCACCTGTGCCGGACATTTTCGACCTGTGTCATCGGCGAGCGTAGCCTTGGTCGAAATCACAAATTCGTCCCGATTGCGTCCTTTCAACGCCTTTCCAACGATGGCTTCTGTGCGGTAGTTCCGCGCTGTATCAATGAAGTTGACCCCTTGGTCAATGGCTTGTTGGACTAGGGCGATCGATTGAACTTCACTTCTGCCGGTCGCTTGACCCAACCGGCTATACCCGCCGCAGCCAAGTCCAGCCACACTTACTTGCAGTTCTGTCTTACCGAGTGTTGTATATTGCATAGTTTTTTTTAGATGAAATGTTTATCTAATTTTTTAATCCTCAAGTACATAGCGATCACTTCAATCCCAATTCCACCCAAGTGGACACCAGTCGCTGAATACGCTGGTTATCACTCTGGAGGAAAGCGTCTGAAAACACGCGCCTCGGAGGTCCGTGCTGGACTCGCTCCATCAAGTTTAGGACACCTTGATAGTCCTTCTTCAGCAGCGCGATATGTTCTGGAAGCGTCGGTTCAGGTGTAAAATTTAACGCTAAATGCCGTCTGCCGGGTTTACCGCCAAAGGAGGCGTGCCAGAGATTCATGTTCAAGAAAAGGATGTCTCCGGGCTTTGATTCGAGCGGAAAGGCCGGCACCTCGGGTCCAGGGAGGTCAATCTGCGGCGTTGGGCGATCTGGAGGTCCCTCACGGTCTTCCAATCTTTTGAGGTCATCGTGCAACGGCGACCGCTGCGAACCGGGGATCACGCGCAAGCAGCCGGTATCTTTCGTAAGCGGATCCAGATACAATGAAACCTTTATAAAAAAATAGTCTTGGGTGCTGCCGCCATCCGGATGCCATTTCGTATCTCCAAGATAATGGTGTCCCTCAGAGCAGAGCCAGCGGCAACCGTCTCCCAACAACTGACAGACCGTCTCGTAAATTCGATCATCCGCCACAAGTTCTGTCAGTAACGGATGTCTCTCGGCGATCCCATAGATCGACTGTAGCCGATGGTATCTTGACTGCTGCTTCTCGTCTAGGGAAGGCTGCCCCTGCCGGGCTTCCTCAAGCAGGTCGTCGAAAACTCGGCTAATCTCCGTCATCTCGTTGGAAGAGAAAGCTTGTTTCAACGCTAAAAAGCCGAACGTATGGAAGTGGGCAATCTGCTCTGTTGTTATCACAACGATTCTCCTAGGTCAACTGTTAATCCACAAACTTCCGGTATCTTAACCCGAGTTGCCACAAAGTATAGGCATACTCCGTATGCCGTAACCCCTATTTATAGTGGACCTTAGAATTAATGAGACACTCAAAACCGGTGCGGTTAGGATGCCGCACCTACCGGTGGGCGAAAATGTCTATTTATTTTTAGAATTTACTATAGATAATCGGTAGGTGTGCACAGACACACGGTTCTTCGTAGGGGTTGGATCTCCCAACCCTTTGTTCACACGTCAGAAACGATTTCGGGCTTCTGTAGGTTGATTTTCCAAAATCGACAATACCTAGAA
>JAGWBT010000236.1:881-5689 GCA_021295755.1 Candidatus Poribacteria bacterium | reverse complement strand
GTGGATTACGACCACCTCCGTTATCTTGTCGCAGGGATTAATCACATGGCGTGGTTTTTGGAACTTTCGCAGGATGGCGAAACACTCTATCCTCGGTTGAACGCCTGCCTTGAAGATCCTGAGATTGTCGCCCGTGACCCGGTGCGCTTTGAGATCTTGAAGCATTTCGGTCGGTTTGTCACAGAATCCTCGCGCCACATGGCAGAGTACGTTCCTTATTTCATGCAACACCCCGACGAGATGGAACGCCTGAACGTTGAAAACCGTACCGCTGAAAGCTTTGTCAATCAACATACAGATCGGGAGGAGCGAATCGCACAGGCAAAGCGTGAGGCGGCAACGGCTCCGCTTGAATTGCAGCGCTCTCACGAATATGCAGCGGTCATTATTCACGCGATGGAGACGGATACCCCTGCCTACATTTACGGGAACGTGCTCAATACGAATCTCATCACCAATCTCCCTGCTGGCTGTTGCGTCGAAGTGCCGACACTCGTTAATCGCGCCGGCTTGCAGCCGTGCTACGTTGGTGCGTTGCCTCCCCAGTGCGCAGCACTCTGCCAGACCAATATCAATATGCAGGGGTTGACGGTGCGAGCTATCCTAGAGGAGAATCGAGAATATGCCTATCACGCGGGATTGGTTGATCCAAACACCGTCGCACAATTAACATTATCAGAGATTCGCACGACGATCGATCGACTGTTGGATGCACAGGATGAATTTATGCCGCCGCTCGCTTAGTAGGAAGCCGGGATTCGGAGATCCCTCCCCGTTCCACCTGTCCCGATGTAATTGGGGAGAGTTTTCAACCTACAGGAGAACTATAGTGAATGATAAAAATAATAAATAGACACTTTCGCTCCCCGTGTTGGGTAGGCGCTGTTTCCAACTGCGCCGATGCGGTGCGGTGAGAAACCGCACCTACCGGGGTCATAGCGGGGATTTTTCCAGCCCCGGTAGTCAATGTTTCCTAACCTCGCCGATTTACAGTGTCCAATTAATTCTAAAATCTACCATAAACGCCCTATTGTACTGCCATTTCTTTATTGACTCGACGGTGAATTTCAGCCAAAATAGAGCGATATTATCTTATAGGAAAGGGAATTTGTCACAATGATCGATGAACTTTTTATCAGTCATGTCTTCACAGAGCGGGATGGTTTTACCTCTGGTATTGAGGGTCCTGCTTGCGACGCCGATGGCAATCTCTACGCCGTCAACTACGCACGTCAGCACACGATCGGGAAGGTTACCCCGGCAGGGAAGTGTAGTGTATTTGTCGAGCTGTCCAACGGTAGTATTGGAAACGGCCTCCGTTTCGACAGTGCGGGTTTCATGCTTATCGCCGACTATACCAACCACAACATCCTCAAGGTTGATATGGAGACACGAGAAATTAGCGTTTACGCACACGAACCAACCATGAATCAGCCAAATGACATAGCCATCGGCTCCAACGATATCGTCTATGCTAGCGATCCGAATTGGGCGGAATCGACGGGGCAAATCTGGCGCATCGACACAGACGGCACAGTCACGCTGCTTGAGGCGGATATGGGAACGACCAACGGTATTGAAGTGAGTTCCGATGAGAACATCCTTTACGTCAATGAAAGCGTCCAGCGCAACATCTGGGCGTATGATCTGTCCGCTACTGGAGAGGTGAGTAACAAGCGATTACTGATTCAGTTCCCCGATTTTGGGTTTGATGGTATGCGCTGCGATATTGAGGGCAATCTTTACGTGACGCGCCACGGCAAAGGCACGATCGCTAAAGTTTCGCCGCAAGGTGAGGTACTGATAGAGGTTGAACTTGCCGGAAAGGACTGCACCAACCTAGCCTTTGGCGGTCCTGATGGACGTACCTGCTACGTCACACTCGCTGACCGAGGCAATGTTGAGTATTTCCGCACGGATTTGCCGGGGCGGAGTTGGCAGCTTTTTCAGAGGAGTTAAATGCGTAATCTAGGAATAGGCGGCATCCTTCTATTAATGTTGCTAAACATCAACCAAGGACTTACCGCAAAAGAAGGCGACGAATTAATTGGAAAACCGGCTCCGGAATGGGGAACGCTGGAGTGGATGAATTCGCAGCCACTCCAGCTGAACGCGTTAGCGGACAAGGTGGTTCTCATCCGTTGGTGGACGGAGACATGCCCATTTTGTGCTGCTAGTGCACCCGCGTTGAACGAATTTCACGACACTTTCAAGGATAAGGGTTTGGTTGTGATTGGGATGTACCATCCGAAACCGCCCGGGCCGCGTCGTCAAAAGGCACTTGAGAAGGCGGTGGAGCGGCTCGGGATTGGAGGTTGTTGAGACGTTATTGGTTGGCTAAGGGCAGACACAGATGGACCTCGGTCAGCTTTCTCATCGATAAGCGGGGAAAGATTCGCTATATCCACCCCGGCGGTGAGTACTACAAAGGAGAGGGTAAAACACGGACGGAAGCCGAACGGGATTATGACAAATTGAAAGAGCTGATTGAAAAACTGATTGCAGAACCTTCTCAGTCTGAAACTGAGTCGCCGGATTAGCATGCACCATCAGATGAAGATTGACCTTCCGCTGACGGTTTACTCATTCAGCGAAAGCCGGAATACGCCCTCTGCATGTGTGCCAATGTAGAACGTCGTGCCATCGTATGTTAGTGACATGATATCACGCTGCGTCGGGGCGATTTGCTCCCATGAATCGGATCCATGCGTCAGGCGGAAGACCCCATGAGAGCTTGTTCCATAAAGCGTTGTACCATTGACTAGCTGCATCTCAATATAGCCACCGGGCAATCCGGCGACGATGATTGGTGTCCACGTCTCACCACCATCTGTCGAGCAGCCTCCCCCACTGCCGGCCTTTGCATAAATTGTCTCACCGATGAAAGTCAAATCATAGGCACCGATTTCTTGGCTCCAATTTGGTAAATTTTGACTCACCTCTGTCCATGTATCGCCCTCGTCAACCGAACGGAACAGTTTCCCACGCACCGCACTGATGTAGACTGTTCTGCCTGACACAGCTAACGCTCCCCAGCCAAAAAGATCCGGCTGTGGCATGAGTTGTGTCCACAGGTCCTCCCCCACTCTCCAGCGGTAGAGCCACTCTTTGCCCCCCATCTGTCCAACGATGTAGAATGTTTCCCCGCTAATCGCCAATTGATTGACGACATAGATCCTGTTATTGGAAGACTGCATGTTCGTCTGAACTGGTATCCATGAGTTTCCGTCGTCTGCTAAGGAATAAATTCCAGAAGTTGATGGGTTCAGCCCGTAGTTAGTTTCGTTTGTTGCTGTATAAAGCTTTCCTCCCGAAACTGTCAGCACGCCCTCATCGCTGGCAACCAATCCTTCATTCATTGGCACCCACGAGTTACCACCATCCGCTGATTTGACTATACCATCATCCGTTACAGCATAGAGAGCGTTCTTGAAGAATACAAGATCCTCAATATGTGTATTGATGATACCGGTGTTGGTTTCCATCCACGATTCTCCACCGTCCCTTGAGCGGAAGACCCCATTGTCGGTACCGACATAAAGCGTCTTCTCAGATACGACCACTATGGAGAGAACGGTTTGATCACTCAAGTCGGTGTTAAACATCCTCCATGAGTTACCGGCATCGGTTGATCGAAATACCCGACCACCGGCAATGCCTGAACCTATATAGAAGACTGTGTTTCCCACTGCTGCTAATTCGCCATAGAAACGTTGCATCGCCTCGGATTTGATTGGCCTCCACGAATCACCCATATCCGTCGAGCGGAAAAGTCCCTTATCGGCTGCTGCGTAGACAACTTCACCAGAGACGACAAATTTCGTGATATCTGAGATGGCATCTCTTTTCGACGGATCCTTGATGACGAGTTTTGTCCATGATGTCTCACCAACTTTAAGCCGGAAAACGTGACGCAGCGTTTCTGCGAAAAGCGTGGTTCCACTGGCAACCAGGCGAGGCCCCAAGCGGTCAGTCAAACCATTATCAATTTGTGACCACGACTTGCCGTTATCATTAGAAAAGAAAACGCTCTCCTGTGCATATCGTCCAATGTAAAGCGTATCATTAATGACGGCAACTCCCAAAATGCCCCTATCATGTTGAAAGTGAGTCAACTGCTGCCACGAGTCGCCGTTATTGGTTGAATAGAAAAGGTCGCCGCCTGTGCCGGCATAGAGGGTGTTTCCTTTCTGCGCCAACGCGAAGATCACAGGAAGCATGTTGTCCTCATAAACGCGCAAGCCTTCGCTGGCAGATACCCACGTTTCACCATCGTTTGTTGAGCGGAAGATACCACCTTCACTTGTTCCGGCGAAGAGTATGCCTTCCGGCGTCGCGTGAAGGGATATAATTGTTCCACCGTAAGGTCCTCCAGTCTGCGTCCAGCCAATTTTATCGGATTTTATATTATTTTGTGAATCTGCAGCAGTTCCCTGCACCGAATCATTTTCCCTATTTCCATTTTCCGACCCGGCTCCACTCAGTCCCCCCGCCCGGCTAGCTCGCGATAACTTCACTACCGGTATTTCAATTATCGGTGCATCAACGATTTCAACCATTGTGGCTAATTCGGGCGCGTTAAAACTGTAAGGTAGCTGAAATGTCCCAGTCTGTCCAATACCCAAGCCGATAAGTAATGTGACCACAGTTAGCGCGGTTGCAGCAATCCACGGCGCGAGCGGTTTGCTTGTTGTTGATGCAGGGTTCAGCGAGCCGTTAGGGATTTGACGCATAATCTCTTGTGTTAAAGTTGGTGGAAGTTGGAAGCCTCCCAAGGTTTCTTCAATCATCGTCAATTCCTCCTTTAA
>JAGWBT010000236.1:0-742 GCA_021295755.1 Candidatus Poribacteria bacterium | reverse complement strand
TGCATCGGTATATTTCGTCCATGACTGCGCGTTCATCTCCCCCTTGACTCTATCGAATGATTCAGTTTGTAGGCGATTTTGCCGAAGCCAAGAAATACAGCATCGTGCGGCAATCACGTAGAGCCAACCGGGGAAGCGGGACGGCTCTTTGAGCGTCGATAGTTTCTGGTACGCCTTGAGGAAGGTGTCCTGCGTAATTTCTTCGGCGGTGTGGAAATCACCGAGCTTTCGGTACGCTAAGGCGTGGACAGATCCTTTGTACTTGTCCACCAGAAAACCGAATGCGGACGTTGAATCAACTCGGCGTCATGAAGTGCCATTCGCCATCTCCCGGTCCGATCAGCGAGACTTGGGATCTCGCTCCGTTAAAGTTTTGAATCGTGTTTTTCTATTTATAATGACGCATATTTGTAGCAGATCATCAGATCGCAGGTTCGTTTTTGATATTGATCCCTATTGGACTTAGTGCTAAACTGAGGACCTCAATTTTACATCAATACCACCATTGGCGGTAAATTTTTAGTTCTATTGACATTTGGGTGTCAAGATATGAATCTCGACCTACAGGATATCTGCCGGCAACTGGAAGAGTCGGGCAAGATGCCCGACCTACGGGAGACGGGGCGAGGAGGAGCCCATGAGTAAATTAGCGATTCAGGGTGGCGATAAAGCCATCACCTTAGACCAAAGTGAGGCTTCGCAGTGGCCCATTATTGATGATGAGGTTACCGAAGCCGTCGTC
>JAGWBT010000235.1:9653-11419 GCA_021295755.1 Candidatus Poribacteria bacterium | reverse complement strand
CCGTCTCCATTTATATCCGCTTCTGGATGATTCAGTATCGCACCAAAATTTTGCTCAACAAGCGACAAATCCAAGATATTGACCACACCATCGCCATTGACATCTGCGCTTATCCCATATTCGTGCTGCCAACCCCGCGCCACTTCAAGCAATTTATGCACCTCCACACACTCAGCGTCCAAGTAGCATGTATCCCCAATAAGGAGAAATGGTATAGCACCCACAAATTCATTATAACGTACCATTTCATTATGAAGCATTGGATCCTGATCAGGGAAAAACGAGGAAAATCCAATGGCGTGAACAAACGGGGAAAAAAGAAATGTGCTAATCAGATGTGGTGTCAACCCACGCATTAATGCACGCTGTGCAAAACTCTCATGGGCAAACGTTGCTTCATGAAGACGTTCACCTCCCAATACAATACCCGGCATCGCTTCTGCCAATTCCTGGTGCAGCAACGCCATCCCTTGTCCCATATTTAATCCATCAATTAATCCATTCCCATCATTAATTACGGAGTGACTCGCGTCAAGAAAAAAGGCGTCAACAGGGTATTCCTCCCATACTACCTTTAGGTTTGAGACAAGTAGGTTTCGCCATTCTGAACTCGCAGGGCTAATATGGGCGAGAGGATGCAGAGCAGGGTGGTCGCACGGTTCGTCCACACATTCACTACTAAGTTCGCCGGTCCAAGTATCTCGATATTGATACTGCTGGAAATGAGGGTAAAGCGGGTGGCTTGGTGACATACCGTGCACGATTGCGTGAAGCATCACCCGAAATCCGTACTGCTGTGCAGCTTCGAGAAAAACCGGCAACTCTGAATTTGGAAAATAGTCTGGAACATGTGCAGCACTTCCTTTTGTCCACCATTCCCCTCCGACAGCCCAATCTCCCAAATATAATAATGTTTTCGACGGATCTACTAACTTGGCTAATCTCTCAGGCAAATCAAACATACCCGAATCACCAAGCACAACTAATGTAATATCTTCAGTCCACGGTATATCCGACAACCGCCGTGGTTGGAATGCTTGTTCCATCCACTCCCTATAAATCCGAGCCGGCACCCGCCAGCCACCGGCGTATGTATTGAATCGCCACATCTGCGAGCTGCCTGTAGTATGCGCATCAAAAGGTGCTTGATTATATGTTCCAAAGTTGAAAGCGAATCCATCGTCCGCCCGCTCATAGACGAACCGCTTAAACTGTAAGGTATTGTCCGTATTCCTGATATAAAACCCACCACGTGCGCCTTGGGCAATAGCAAGTTGTGCTTCCCAAGCACTGCTAGGGTAGAAGTGATTAAAAAAGTTTCTTGGGCTGCCCTCGCTCGGAACTATAACTGACACGCTTTGAATATCCAAATAACCCATTCCCCACTGCATTGCGACGATCCCCGGTGTATCAGACACGCCCTCCATGTCAATAAGCAGATCATCTGTCATCGGGTCTACTGCAATGGAAAGCACAACATCAGTACCCTCTTGACGATACAGCAGTTCTACTGCATTTGTGGACAGTTGTGTCGCAGAAACAACCATCGCTGTTCTGGTCAAGACTTTCTTATCTCTCCAGTAGAGTCCCGTCGATCCTGTTTCTCCACGAGGCTTGGGGTGGGTATAAGTCTCGTCGGTCAGTTTATTATGGATATACTCAATAACCCCTTGGTTAAACTGGACAGTGTAGTTGTCAGTTTCGACATGCACCGATTCACCGTCAATGGTGATGTTGCCATAAGCAAATGTGGCAAGAAACAAGCA
>JAGWBT010000235.1:0-9587 GCA_021295755.1 Candidatus Poribacteria bacterium | reverse complement strand
TATTCGCATCTATATCGTTACCTCCGAAACATATTTGTAACCAAAATTAAATCCAAGACATTCACCTGTCCATCCCCGTCTACATCTGCCTGTGGGAGCGCAAAAGGCACGCCGACGTTCTGCCCTACAACCGTAAGATCGAGAATATTGACCACACCATCGCCATTGACATCTGCGTCTATTCCATATTCGTGCTGCCAACCCCGCGCCAATTCAAGCACTTTATGCACCTCCACATATTCATCTTCCAAGTGAACTACACCCCAAATAGTGAGCAGTGGTATAGCACCCACAAATTCATTATAACGTAGTATCTCATTATGACGAACTGGATCATCATCAGGAACAATTGTAGAAAATCCAATGGCGTGAACAAACGGGGAAAAAAGAAATATGCTAATCAGATGCGGTTTTAATAGATGATCACGCATTAAGGGACGTTGTGCAAAACCCGCATAGGCAAACGTCGCTTCATGAAGCCGTTCACCTCCTAACACAATGCCCGGCATCGCTTCTGCCAATTCCTCGTGCATCAACGCCATCCCTTGACCCATATTTAATCCATCAATCAAACCATTGCCATCGTTAATCACAGAAAAGCTAGCGTCAAGAAAAAAGGCGTCAACAGGGTATTCCTCCCATGCCGCCTTTAGGTTTGAGACAAGTAGGTTTCGCCACTCTGAACTTGCAGCACTAATGTGGGCGAGAGGAAACCGCGCAGGGTGGGGGCACGGTTCGTACCAACATTCACTAATAGGTTCTCCGGTCCATGTATCTCGATATTGATACTGTTGAAGATGAGGGTAAAGCGGGTGGCTTGGTGAACAACCGTGCGCGATTGCGTGAAGCATCACCCGAAATCCGTACTGATCTGCAGCTTCGAGAAAAATTGGCAACTTTGAATCTGGAAAATAGTCTGGATGATGTGTGGCACTTCCTCTTGTCCACCATTCCCCTCCGACAGCCCAACCTTCCAAATATAATAATGTTTTCGCCGGATCTACGAGCTTGGCTAATTTTTTTGGCACACCAACCATACCCGGGTTAGCACGCACAACTAATGTAATATCTTCAGTCCACGGTATATCCGACAACCGCCGCGGCTGGAATGCCCGCTCCATCCAGTCCCTATAAATCCGAGCCGGCACCCGCCAGCCACCGGCGTATGTATTGAATCGCCACATCGGCGAGCTGCCTCTGGTATGCACATCAAAAGGCGCTTGATTGTATGCCCCAAAGTTCAAAGCGAATCCATCGTCCGCCCGCTCATAGACGAACCGCTTAAACTGTAAGGTATTGTCCGTATTCCTGATATACAACCCACCGCGTTCGCCTTGGGCAATAGCAAGTTGTGCTTCCCAAGCAGAGCTAGGGTAGAAATGACTAAAAAAGTTTCTTGGGCTGGTTGCGTCAATAATCCGTCCACCGTCGCTCGGAACTATAACTGAGAGGCTCTGAATATCCAAATAACCCATTCCCCACTGCATTGCGACGATCCCCAGTGTATCCGACACGACCTCCATGTCAATAAGCAGATCGTCTGTCATCGGGTCTACTGCAATGGAAAGCAGAATCTCAGTCCCCTCTTGACGATAGAGCAGTTCTACTGAATTTGTGGACAGTTGTGTCGCAGAAACAAGCGTCGCTGTTCTGGTCAAGACTTTCTTATCTCTCCAGTAGACTCCCGTGTATCCTGGTTCTCCACGAGGGTCCGGGTGGGTATAAGTCTCGTCGGTCAGCTTATTGTAGATATATTGGATAACCCCTTGGTTAAACTGGACCGATTCACCGTCAATGGTGATGTTGCCATAGGCAAATGTGGCAAGAAACAAGCAAAGCAGTAACGCATAAAGCGTAAAGCGTTTCATGGTGTATCCTCCTTTTTACCTATTCTACCACAGTCGATCCAATCATGTGCAGCGAATACCTTAACACTCTCCATCGGGACGCCGGCATTTTCCATATTCTCTACTATACTATGTACAATTTCTATCTGTTTAATGTTTTGTTTTCAACTGTTTGCTGACTTTTCATTAAGTTTCTTCCGGGAACCTAACTTGCAGAAAAAGGATTTCGGATATAACCAACAGCAGCCCCAGCGGGGCGGAATGTTTATAGATAGATCAAGAACAAACTGTCTTTAGCCCCAGCGGGGCGATATGTGCATATTGGCAGAACCGCGGATTAGAGCATCGGGGCAAGATACCCCTCCCACAATTTATAGGTCGATTTTCCATAATCGACGATCTTGCTATTGCTCAACAACCCTAAAAATTGTACTAACTTTAGTATTCTCTAAGAACCACTCGTTCCTATCGGGACGACGACTGAGATTCGCATGCAGGATCTTATCTATCACTATGCAACTCTTTTTCTAAGCGCGGCAGTTCCGTTTCCAGTCTCACCTGGGGCGACCAACCCGGCAGCAGATTGAGTCCGCCAATCTTGTCATGATGACTTACAAACTTGAATCCGCCGTCTGAGGCTTTGTCAATCCACTGATAATCTTTCCACTGAACGAGTCCCGCTAATTCCTCGTTAGTGTAGAATTTATCTGATGAAATTTCAAATATGCCACGTGGCCTATTATCAAGACAGTTCTTGATTGCTTCGACCACATCATGGACATGCACATATCTGCGTTTCCAGCCCCGTATCAAAAACTCTATATCGTGAGATGCCAACCGCCACGGGACTGAACCGACATGTGCTTTTTTGTTCACCTCTTTTCCCCACATCACACCCGGTCTGATAATCGTTGCATCAGGCAGTATCTCCTGCACCAAATCTTCGGCGACCGCTTTCGTCCACCCGTAAGGTGTGCGTGATTCCGGCTCCGACTCGGTCGCCGACACAACGAAGGAGGAAAAGAATATGAATGGAATGTCGGCGTTGATAGTTCTAACGGTTTTAGCCAGTAGATATGTGCCGTAAGCGTTCCACAGATAGATGTCCGGATCATCACACTGATTATTACTGATAGCACCACAGTGAACAACCGCTTCAATATCACGCCCCATCACCGAATTCATGTCATCAACCCATTCAGTGAAACTTCCGCGGACATCAAGTCCGACAACATCGTGACTGTTTTCTAAACCAACCCGAATATGGCTACCCACAAAACCTTTATCACCTGTCAAGAGAACTTTCATCAATAACCACCTTTCCATTTATCTTCTTTGCACGTTGACCCCATGTATTGTTCGCCTTCAGACCTGCATGGGATTCTGGTAAATCCACAATCCATTTTGCTGTCGGATTGCTATGACTGGGTTCCGCAGATTCCTTGTCGAGATAGTTATAATACTCCCTATCAGAATCCACACAATCCATCCACTTTGACAAACATAGCGGACGGCGTATGAAGAACCATTGGTCCTTCACACGATACACATCCGGCTGCTCACTCATCCGTTTCATAAACACGGTATCTAGATTATGTATATGCTGATATTGATACCGCGCTAATGTGAGACGCGCACCTTTTGGCGTGTAAACGTTACACGAAGCACTATCTCCAAGATAATCGCTGTAGAGATCGTTATTGTAAGATTCGTATACATCACCTTTGCTTTTACCGTTTACCTTGTAGAAAGTTTCATACGCTTCCTCAAAATTTCCATAAAAGAACTGGATAACGTTAAAATCATCCGCTGAATTGATTACCCGTTCAACATGCCCAAACTCACAACCGAATACGGTGTGATCCTGCATCAGTATCACGCGCATATCTTCAGGATATTCCGATATCCGTTTCAGACAGCTTAGATATGACCAAGTAACACATTGACTGCCAGTCCCTCGTGCCTCCGGAAAATCAACATCAGGAAAATCATTGCTGAATCTTTCTCTTGCCTCCTGACGTGAATAATCCGCAGCATCGTAGCCATAATAAAACTCAATAATATCGTCAGGAACTCTTTGAGCAAACGCTGCACCAAGCCATGCCGCACGACGATCTATACGACGTTTTAAATTAATGCAAACTATGCGTATCATAATAATCCCAAATCCTTCGCCTTCGAGGTGTCAATCATCACCGCCGGCGACAAGTTCAATGAGTGCGCCGGCACCACCTCACCCTCCCACCCATACTTTTCTTTGATATAATCGGGCAGGTAGACATCCGTTGACCCGATGTTATAAATCCCGTAGAACCGTGTCCGGTTATTCATTGCATGGAACACAAAGCTCTGATATACACGCTCGACAACCTTCCAGTTCTTCAACTTCGGTCCGAAGTCCTTTTCCGAATCCGTCTCAGTATCAACACGGGGAAGTCGGAAGATAAAGCAAGCGTCCTTCGGGAGGCTCGCCTCCATCAGAATTTTGCTCGCGCCATAGCTGTTATATGGATAAAGCGGCGCATCCTCCCTGAGCCGTTCTTGTAGATCAATCGGACGACGGTAGACCGCAGTGGTAGAGAATGTCAGGAACGGTATACCGATATTCGCAGCATAGCCGCACATATCTACCGGCATCTTAACATTCGCTCGCATCAACTCCTGAAATGTAGCATTTTCACAGGGAGGGATACCCGCAAGACCCGCAGCGTTCACCACACCCCGCCAATCCCAAATCGCATCTTTCCACTCATTCCGATGCACTACCTGAAAGTCATCCAGTCCCAAGAAGCACGAACCAACCAGCCCTGCGCCGACCACACCTATTTTTTTCACTTATTCCCTCCACAATCTACCCAATTTGGTGTCGAGATATGAATCTCGACCTACAAGTGCTAAATTTCACGTTTTTCCGTTCCCTCGTCTTCTCGCTTTCTCGCCTGCCCACAATCTACCCACTCGTGATAATAGGTCTGAAACGGCGTTCCTTGATCAATCATCATCTGGAGCGCGTGGGTGAACTGGTACTCCCCGCCCAAGCACCGTCCCGAATTGACCAACTTGTTCAGGCACCGGAACAGCCGCCGCGATTCACGGATATAATAGATCCCCGTCATTGCCAATCCGCCCTCGTCCCAATACGGCTTCTCTACCAACCACTCCACCCGTCCCGGCATCGGTGAGTTCGTCCTTGGCAGATGCCCATTAGGATAACTGACGATTGCCATGCCGTAGTTTTTCACATTCCCACGCCACTGAACCCCGATCTGGGATTCCTTTTTGGACGTTATCGCGCTTACCAGACTCATGCCGTCCACACAATGACGGTTGACCGCATCGTCCGTATGGATCAGCACTGGAGGATTCCATCCCCCCCTCAGTCTCCCTGCTAGCGGGGGGAAGCGAAGAGGAGTAAACACCTCCTCCCGCGCTTGCAGAACTGCATGACCAAATCCCAGTGGCGCATCTTGCCAAACAAACTTGACCGGCGTATCCAAAAAGGAACGATGGACATGATCGATAACCTTCTGACCGTGCTGTAGGCTGAGGACAAACACAATTTTATCAAACAATCCAGATTCATCTATCGGACGGACGATATGGTCAATAAGCGGTTGCCCTGCATGTTCAAGTAGAATTTTGGGAGTATGTTCTGTATCAGGGCGACGGCGCGTCCCTCGCCCTGCACAAGTAATTATTGCAATCATAGTTAAAAAGTTAGCCGAAAATTGTATAGCCGTTTCGAGCGCTGTACATGCGTGCCCCAGTTTTCGCAACGTCCCACCTATCGTTTTGTGGTTCTACGCCAACAATTGACAATTTATTATTGTCATATACCAAAAGCGAGTTATAAGCATGTTTTTCCGCTATAATCTACCACGAGCCCAACCCCATTCACATCAAACCACATAGGTACTTGACCGCAAAGTGCAAGTGCGAAATTATCGCAATCCCAATAATCAGTCCGATACTGTTTCTTGTCTACCTGCGACAATGCACGATAACGTCTATCAAGGAATTCTCCATGCAGATTCTTCAACCGCGAGTTTCTATACGCTTCTACGACTTCTGCCCTCGACACATCGCACACATGCCGTTTGACAATTCTGCGAACATCCCTGCGGTAAAGCCGTTTTGCCACGATTTTGTCCCCTTTCATCTCACATCTACTATAACCAACTTTGGTTGCCTCATTCCGATAAAATGTAGTATTGTCCTGATATATTAAAGGGGCCTCTTCCGCCTATGTCACCCCAATCATAACCGCTACCTGTATCTGCGCCCATTAGTATCCGAATTGCATCCTCATCACTAGCTGGTGTTGATTGCTGCCTACGTTGACCAATGACTGCATTCGGATAGAAATCAAGCGGGAAACTGATCTGACCACGGCAGTTGATAAATGTTGTGCCGGCAGGGGGCAGTAGACTAATCCTAACTTGTTCAACAACGCCACTAAATCCTTGCATTTCAAAAGTAAGATTGAATTGCACAACGTTACCAACTCGCATCCATGTTCCATGCCACCCCGATAACTGTGGTGTGGGCGCGAATCCGGGCGTTGTCGAATGAGCAAGCGTCGTATTATCGATAACAACCGGGTTATCCCATCTACCTGAAGCGACGACGATATCCGCTTCAGCCTCCGTCTCACACCCAATCAGAATAATATGCCGGAATTCACCCGTGTTGTTGCCTCCAACTATATTGAATGTGCGAGTTGCTTCTACCCACTCGACATCATTTGATGCACCAATTCGGTATCGCCTACCATTCACTAACACAGCGGTCTTGAGCGTATTCGACCGTAACTCGTTGCCTTCGTGGATAGCGATGTAGACATCATTATAGTTGCCATAATCCTCTGGCAGTGCGATTGATCGTAGATTCTGCGTTCCGTTTGGATCATTTAAGACAGCCAGCGAATGACATGGCCCCATGCCGTCCCGTCCGGGGGGTCCCTGTGGTCCAGGCTCGCCTTGTGATCCGGGTTCACCCTGTTCGCCACGTTCACCCTGCGGTCCCCGTTCGCCACGTTCACCTTGCTCTCTGCGTTCACCTTGTGGTCCAGGCTCGCCACGCTCACCTTGCTCTCCGCGTTCACCCTGTGGTCCCTGTTCTCCGCGTTCACCTTGTTGCCCTTGCTCGCCGAATCTGCCGGGGCGCGCTTGCGTGAACTTGATGACATATTCCTCGTTAAGCGTTAAGTCCTCTGGTATAGATTCCACGCGGATACCGTTTGTTTCATCGTAATCGGCGGTTATCCTAGCAATCGCAATTCTCTCACTGCTCTGGAAAAACCCGACGAGTCCTCCAGCAATTATAGATACGACGAGTACTGCATCATCGTCGTTCAGGTCTCCGATTTTCAGGTAGATGTCACTGTTCACCGTCTCGAATGTAAATTCGGTGTCAGTGTCCGAATAATCTGTGGACTTCACATAGGTGCGCGCCATTTATGGTGGATCTCCTAATGTTGAGGAAAAAGTTATCCTTGCACTAGGTGCAGCAGGTACTGGGATAGGCACTTCGTCTACTGCCGATATACAGATCCACTCCCCGTCCCTCGAATAGGTGCATACCTGCTTGCTCTTATCCTTCTGTCGGAGGATTACCGTTTGCCCATCGCTTGGTCGATCCGGTAATTTATCAACCGTCCGTGTCCGGTCCTGCTTCACGACATCAATGCGTGCCGATTGGTTCCTTGGATTTCTATCAAATTTCATTACCTTGTTCCTCCACAAATCCACGCGAACCTTCACTGATTATAGTGGATCTTAGAATTAATGAGACACTCCAAACTGGGGAGGTAGGAAAACGAAACTACCGTTCTATCGTTTGGTAGGCGCTGTTTCTAACTGCGCCTATTCGGTGTGGTTGGAAACCGCACCTACCGGGTGGCGAAAGCGCCTATTTGTTTTTAGAATCTACCATGACCTATCGCTAAGTTCACTGGTTCATTAGTTCCTTGAACCACATCATGCCTTGAAGGTAAGATATGCTTCGGTCGCACTCGCCACGGTCTCGTCAAACGTGTCGCCCTCAACGACGAAGCCGGGGATCGAATAACACCGTGCAACGAAAGTGCCGTCCCGTTTCGCCGTATACACCGTCACCGGCGAGCAGAACATTATTGATGAATCAATCATAAATCTGGGAATGCCTGCGTTAGCACCCATTTATTATTCCTTTAACAGGGTTTTTGGCTTGTATTTTGCACCAACAAAATATAGAATAATCTGACAATCTACACCAATCTTTTATCAAGGGAGGCTATCATGCAATCGAATCGCCTGTTTTACATCGGTCTGGGTTGTTTATTTTCGACACTGTGCTGGACAATCACCACGTGGGCGGCTCCAAGCAAACCAGAAGATATAACCTTTGAATTGCTCAAGCCTATAAAGCTCGCTGATGGTACCGACAAAAAGTCCTTCACCAAAGCCGAGATTCAGACCCTTCGAGATCAATCAATTTTGCTATGGAAGGGCATCCAAGATAAAGGGGCAGAATTAACGAACGACAAAAAAGAAAAAAAACATGTGCGTACTTGCAAGGAATATGATGATGCACTTGAGCAAGGCTACTTCCCCAATACAATGGCTGCTATCGCGGATGCTGCATGGTTCAAGTATCCATGTGGTACGCTTAACTTACTTGAACAAGCAGTCAAGCCAAAACGAAGTTTCCTACCGCCCTCCGAAGAACTGTTCAATCCCAAATTACTGCCCCTTGCCCTGTTTCCTATCATGACCGATTTTGAGCAAGCATATGGGTACAATATTGAAAATGAAACCTATCAAGATCGCGTGGACAAAGGTCTGCTCAAGGTCATAAAACCGGAACGAAAATCAAGCCCGTTCGATATTGCTTACACAGACGATGGAATGGAACAACGCCTAACTCAAGTCGTTCGCACCGACTTTAATGGTGACGGTCTCGCAGATGTGCTACTCTACGAAGCTACCTATGCCATAGGAGGCTCACATCGGTTCTATGACCTTATCATCTTGACTCGGAAATCAGCTGACAGCAAATTTGTAATAATCTTCAAAGAAGGCTCAACTGACTCTGAGTTCCATTAGCCGGCGTTATAAGGGTCATACCCCTGTTGGAAGATCGAGTCCATTCATCATCAGCAGCAATTCTCCTTTAATCGTGATCACTCTATTCTTATTGAGTAGTCGATCATGAATCGAGGGATACTTTCACGCATATCAATCTCCGCCCGGTGGATAGACTTCGTTTAGTCAACAGAATCCGTAGGTCGAGATTCATATCTCGACACACTTTGGTCGCTAGTGTGACCGTCTCAGAAATCTCATGATTGAACGATAGGCTCCCCTCAATCGTGCTTTCGGCAACGTCGATTTTAGTCAAAGGTATCATCATTCGTACTGACCGTAGAACCTCTTAACAACACATCCCCTGATTTAGCATCAAGCATAAGCAACTTAAAAGTCCGACGATACCGCTCAGCAAGGGACAGATGCCGAAGCACCGAATTTTTGTAGGGGTTGGGTCCCCCAACCCTTACTCCGGGCGGGGAAACCCCGCCCCTACGATTTCGCTTCGCATTTTGCACTTTCTTTTTACATGAGCCTCATAAAATTATCATATTCTCTATCAATCGCCGCATACACTTCATCGACACTCTTAAAAAGCAGATACGTATTTGATGCCAACACCTTAGCGTACCGATTCACAAAGTCGTGTCGCCCACGTTTCCGCTTATCCAGT
>JAGWBT010000234.1 GCA_021295755.1 Candidatus Poribacteria bacterium | reverse complement strand
TGTGTTATTAATCCCGAACGCTGAGTTTTTCAAAAGGTGTCGCCATATTCACCAATCTATTACTTCAAGCACTGAAGTGAGATAGAACCTCGACAAGGGTGCCGAGGGTGCTTTTCTATCCCAAATTGGCAAAAGAATTATACCATTTTTCACATATGATTTCAAGCATAAAACTTGCTAAAGCAATCTGTATTCCAAGCATAAATGCTTAGGCTTTAGACCTAAAGGATTTCTTGGTAAAGAGGAGGCCTGATGTCCGCCGATAACAACAATACTGAAGCAACTACCGCGCGGCGTGAGATCGATCCGGTTTTTAAGGAGGCCGTGGAGTACAACTTCGGACAGTTAAACCTACCGGTCCAAACAGAGGTCGAGGTGAGTCGTCTGCCGCGCACGATGGATGTCCTTGTTGTCCTGAACAGCGCGGCAGAAATCAAGATTGAACCGAAAAATTACTTGCTGCTACTTTTTGCAGCTTCAGAGGAGAAGTCTCGTCTGTTTTTAGAACAGATTGTTGGAAAGGACAATTGGTTGTACATCAATTACGCTTTGAGGCTTAGACCCAAACTTACAATGGAAGTATTAGAAATGGCTGAAAAATCCGATGTATATCAAAGAAGAATGGACGAATTGACCGAAGTTATTACCCCGTACTTAGATAAGGAGAAGTTTCTTAAACAGATGACTCCTGAAGAGCGGATACGCGGGCTTCAGCCCGAAGACATCCTTCGTCTATTGGACGCGGAGACGTTGGAAAAGCTCAAGCAACTCATAAATGATCGAGAAAGGAAATAGAGCGGAAAGAAGTACTCACACGCTGTCAATAGCTGGATCGAAACGTATTGGAGCTGATACGATGATAACACAGATTTTCCCAAAACGAACACTCTTGGCAGCCCTTTCGATTGCTGTGGCGGGCAGCTTTTTGTTGTGTGGATACGAGTTTATTCGGGCGGTATCAACTTCCCTGTTCATTGATGCGTACGGCGCTAAAAACTTGCCTCGCGTGATGGTAGCGGTGCCGCCGAGCGTCTTCTTGCTGCTGTATCTTTACGGCAGGTTGCTATCGTGGCTGGGTGCAAAACGTGCGTTGTTATTGACATCAATTTTGTCTGCGGGATTGATTGGGGGCTGCTACAACCTGATCCTCATGGGGCACGCTATCGCGACAGCAGTAATCTACGTTTTTCGTGAAGCGTACATCGTGCTGATTATCGAACAGTATTGGTCGCTTGTCAACAGTACATTAACCCCTAAACAAGCGCGTTGGATCAACGGACCCTTTTGCGCGATTGCGACAATCGGCTCAGTTACCGGCGGTTCGCTTGTTGCGCATCTCGCACCGACTCTGGGTTCTGAGGTGTTGCTGCTATTCGCTGCGGGTTCATTACTGCCAGCGGCACTGTTTGCGATGCTCGCTTATGCTGCCGCAGGTGAACCACAACCCGCAGGCGTAGAGCAGGGTGGACGACAGGGACATACAGGATTGAAGGTACTTGCACGTTCTCGTTATCTGGTTTGCCTGTTTCTACTCATCCTGACGACACAAGTTGTTTCAACGGTGTTAGATCTAAGATTTAATGGATTGGTCGAGACCGACATCCCTGACAAAGACATACGAACCGCCTTCTATGGACGGTTTTATGGGCAGTGGCTTGGTATCTCTGCTTTTGTTCTGCAACTCTGTGCGGGCCTAGTGTTGCGATTTATACCGATTCGTATTCTCCATCCGAGCATCCCACTCGTTCATCTGATTGCGGGTGCAGCTCTAACGATCGCGCCTTCCTTACGGAGTGGAGCGACCGCATTCTTGCTTTTCAAGGCATTGGATTACTCGCTCTTTCGAGCTGCGAAAGAAATTCTCTATATCCCCTTGTCGTTTGATGCCCGTTATCGAGCGAAACAGGTCATCGACTCCTTCGGTTATCGATTTGCTAAAGGCGGCAGTGCCGGCGTAATTACCGTGATCGGCTTTGCTATGGCAATTCCGGGTGCCGCTTTTTCTATCACCGCGATGGTTATGGCAATCCTCTGGTCAGGAATTGTGTTGAACTTGACAAAGCAGTACCAGAATATAGAGATACGTGATAATGGAGAAATAAATAAATAGGACTTACGCAGCTGGTTCATAAGTCCCCCGAGAAGATCCCCTAACCCCCCTAGCCCCCCTTATCAGGGGGAAACCCTTGTCAGGGGAGTTGGGGGATTTAGGGGGTTAAAAATAAAAAAATCTCGCGTCGCGTGCTGAATTTGCGTAAGTCCTGATAAATGAATAAACATAACAAGTTCATTCGCTCACTTCACTGCTAGAACGACCATCCCTTTGGACTCACATTTGATGTCTCACGCATCACGTTTCACGTTTTACGTTAAGGAGAATCATTAATGGCTATCGTTGATACACACGCACATATCTATTCCGAAGACACCGAAACGTATCCTCAAAGCCCTGAACCCTATCTGCCACCGCCCGGTCGGGGGACAATAGAAGATCTGAAAAATGAGGTTAAGACGAACAGTATTGATCGCGTTGTCATCGTTCAAACCTTCACTGTTTACCAACATGATAACCGGCTCACGATGGATACCGTGCGGGAAAACCAAGAATGGACAACCGGCGTTTTGAATCTCGATCCCTTTAACGATGGATCGGTAGGTTTGATGGAGGAGGCACTTGCAATAGGTGTCCGCGGAAATCGTGTTTCCGCCAGTTGGCCCACGGATGACGCTGTTCTCCCGGAACATCGGCGGTTATGGGAAGCAGCGCAGCAGTTGGGTGTGGTGCTCTGTGCCTTACTTAATACGCCCAACTGCCGCTCATTGGCGAGTCTGCTTAAAGCGTATCCCGATGTCCCCGTTGTTCTGGATCACTGTGCCAATTTGAGAGCCGGTGATTTTCCGGATTCTGACAATTTGAAAACGGTTCTAGGGCTTGCAGAATTCAAGAATCTATACGCCAAACTGTCATTTACTGTCACCGGATCCGAGGAGGAGTTTCCCTGCGGTGATATGTTTGGTGGACTCCGGCAGATCATTGATGCTTACACACCGGAAAGATGTATATGGGGCAGCGACTTTCCAACATCGCTCTGGATCCCCAAGGTCACGTACCAACAGCATCTCGCGATCTTCCAAGAACATCTGGGGTTATCCGAAGCGGAAAAGGCTGCCATTTTGGGCGAAACTGCGATGAAACTCTGGTTTTCGTGACCCGACCCTCGAAGGTTTTGAATGACAAAAGAATAATTCAACAAAGGTTGATAAGGCAATGAATCCGAAAATTCCAATCAAAACACAATTACCATTATACAAAGCAGCGCCAACGTTGGAGCCTATCAATATCACTTCACAAGCACAGGCTAATCGGCGGGTTTATATCGAAACCTACGGTTGTCAGATGAATGTGAGTGACAGCGAGTTGATGTCGGGCATCTTAACCCAAAATGGTTATGAAATGGTGGATCGACTCGAAGATGCTGACGTTGTGCTGCTCAACACCTGCGCCATCCGCGAAAATGCCGAGGAGAAGGTGCTCAATCGTCTTGTACACCTGCATCATCGAAAACGGAGGCAATCGGATCTAGTTCTCGGCGTGTGTGGCTGCATGGCGCAACACATGAAGACAAAACTGATTGATGCCGCACCGTACGTGGATTTTGTGCTAGGCCCCGACGCCTACCGGAATCTACCGATGGCAATCAATTCGGTAACGACTAGTGATCCATTCCTCGGTTTGAAACTGGACAGGGACGAGGACTATGCGGACATCGCTCCCATTCGGAAGGATGGCGTCCGGGCATGGTTGACCAGCCAACGCGGCTGCGACAAGATGTGTACCTTCTGCATTGTGCCGTTTGTACGCGGACGCGAGCGAAGTATTCCAATGCACCTATTGATTGATGATGTGAAAAGACTCGTTGATGAAGGTTTCAAAGAGGTCGTTCTCCTCGGTCAGACGGTGAACTCGTATAACGATGGCACTCATAATTTTGGAGATCTTCTGTTTGAAATGAGCGAAGTTAAAGGGATCGAGCGGATACGCTTCACTTCACCACATCCGAGTGATGCAACCGATTCTCTAATTGAGGCGATGGCGAACTGCGATAAGGTCTGCAACTACATTCATTTGCCGTTGCAATCCGGTTCAACAAAGGTGTTGGAAACGATGCGACGCACGTACACAGCGGAAGAATACCAAGAGCTTGTCGCCAAAATGCGAGAACGCATCCCGAATCTCTCAATCTCAACAGATGTAATTGTTGGCTTCTGTGGCGAAACAGAAGATGATTTTATGGAGACGTACAACTTGATGGAAGAAATTCGCTATGATTCAGCGTTCATGTTCAAGTATTCGTCCCGTGAGGGGACACTTGCGTACAAAACGCTTGACGACGATGTGAGCGAGGAGGAGAAGGGACGCCGTTTGAAGGAAATTATTGAGTTGCAAGAGGGCATCTCCCACGAAATCAATCAGGGATTAATCGGTGAGACTGTAGAGGTGTTGGTCGAAGGAGAATCGCGGCGAGACCCGGACAAATACCAAGGAAAAACCGATGGATTCGGAGGTTGCTGATTTCGTGCGTGTGAAAGTCGAATCTGTGACAGCACACACGTTGATTGGATCGATGGTCCCTGCGCCATAGCAAAGTAAATTGTAACGGATTATGTTATCGAGGATGAACTAGATGGCTCAGCCTAACCTACTACTGGTTAGCGCGACGGAGATCGAGTCCGCTACTGTCCACACGGCTCTCGGAAACGCCAAGACCGCACAGCACGCCGGCAAAACGGTAATCGTCGGAACTTTATGCGGCTGGCGATGCACGCTGCTTCACACCGGCATCGGTAGTGTCAACGCAGCGCACGCACTGACCTGTCAACTTGAGGGACAACTGCCG
>JAGWBT010000233.1 GCA_021295755.1 Candidatus Poribacteria bacterium | reverse complement strand
TCGTAGCCTTCCACTTTTAACGCTTGCGCGAGCATCTTCAAAGCATTTTCTTCGTCATCAACAATGAGAATGGTAGCCATAGTTTTGTATTTGTGAAGTTGTAACTGTTATATGCCTATTGCTTTGCTAGAGTTTTGGGCTGATGATTATCATATCAGACTTATAAGTTCAATGTATGTCGTAAAGCGAGGTCAATTTTGATCATCGGAACGGAACCAATAGCACGGTCAATTGCCGATTCAACGATTGTGGCAAGATTGTCAGTTACTACTACTGAGTCCGTAAGTAACCCCGATTGTTGTCCCTCCTGTGTGGAACGTAAAATAGGGATACGGCTGGGGTGATTGGCGCGGAACATCTTGCTAGTAATCATCGCCACGATCACTTGCGGCAAACCTGTTTGGAGATTGTCAGCTTGGACGATTAACGCCGGACTTCGCTTGGCTGTAAGCAAATTGGAACTTGGAAAGAGCACTAAGATTACATCACCGCGTTTATAGGTCGGATTTTGTTTCGTCATAGTTGTCATAGACATTCATCTCAGGACTTTCCCAGTCTTCGGCAAAGGTTGCTAACTGGGCACGCAAACTTGCCGCCTGTACTCTATCAATACCACGTTCCTGTAAATCTACAGAATCAGATGATAGAAAGGTTACAATAACGGGTGTGCCATCGCACACATCATGGGGTATTTGTGAGAATTCAATCTTGCCATCGCGATATACGCCTTCAATAGTTGTAAGCATGAGTATTGCTCCTAATTTTTTGGTGTTGCTATAACTTGTCACTCCAATCGGGTTCTATGTCCGTTCTTCGGTTGGGACAAACGATCTTGGTTCGGGCCCAATGTAATCTGCCCGTGGACGGATCAGTCGATTATCGCTCCGTTGCTCAATAACGTGGGCAGCCCAGCCGGTTATACGCGACATCACGAAGATGGGTGTGAACATCGGCGTGGGAATACCGCACAGATGATAAGCGGAGGCACTATAGAAATCTAGGTTCGGGAACAGTTTCTTTTCCCGCCACATCACCTGCTCAATTCGTTCAGAAACTTCGTAAGGTAACCTATCTCCGCCTGCTTCAGAGAGTTTCTGTGACCAACCCTTAATAATGTCTGAACGTGGGTCGGAAATTTTGTAGACGCGGTGTCCAAAGCCCATGATTAGTTGCCTCTGTTCAAGCATGTCCAGAATAGCAGCTTCGGCTTCGTCTGGCGTCTGGAATCGTTCAATCAGTTCCATCGCGGCTTCGTTTGCACCGCCGTGTAAAGGTCCACGCAACGTTCCGATAGCCCCAACAATTGCGGAGTAGAAATCGGATAGGGTGGAAGTTGCAACCCGCGCCGCAAACGTTGACGCATTAAATTCGTGTTCTGCATAGAGGATTAACGACACATCAACAGCTTTCCGTTGCAATTCATTCGGTTGCTTTCCGTGCAGTAGATGCAGAAAGTGTCCGGCGGTGGTTTCATCGTCCGTTTCAACGTCGATCTGTCTGCTGTTCGTGTGAAAATGGTGCCAGTAGAGTAGCATTGAACCGAGACAGGCAGTCAGCCTGTCCGCAATATGGGACGGATCACTTTCGTTGTCTTCACTCTCCATCGTACCCAAAGCTGAACAGCCGGTCCGCAAAACGTCCATCGGGTGTGCATCCCCCGGCACCTGCTCAAGTACTATTTTAAGCCCATCTGGTAGACCACGCAGCTGTATCAGTTTTTGCTTGTAGCTGTCAAGTTCGGTTTGCGTCGGCAATTTGCCGTGGATCAGCAGGTAGGCTGTCGCTTCAAAGGTGGCATGTTCCGCTAAATCGTAAATGGAATACCCGCGATAGGTGAGTCCAACGCCCTCTTTTCCCACCGTAGCGATTGCGGTTTCGCCTGCGATCACGCCGGCTAACCCCCCAGTTTTTTTTGCCTGCATTGGTTTCATCCTCCTCTGTCAATTTAGCGGGAACTGTTGGAACGGTTAATCTTTTTCCCGATCCGCGTTCAAAAGCTGATCGAGTTTGCGTTCATATTCGTGGTAGTCTAAGAAGTCATATAGTTCCGCCCGCGTCTGCATGGTATGGATTACGTCCTTTTGTGTGCCCTCACGGCGTAATGTCTGATACACATTAAGCGCAGCTGCACTCATTGCACGGAATGCCGACAATGGATAAAGCACAAGACTGACCCCCGCATCCCTGAGCTCTTCTATCGTATAGAGTGGTGTTTTTCCGAACTCGGTGATATTCGCTAAGATGGGAGCGTCAACCGAACCTGCAAACTTTCGGTACTGATCCAGTTCCGTCAAGGCTTCGGCGAAGATCATATCTGCCCCCGCCTCCACGTAACGACAACTGCGGTCAATAGCACTGTCTAGCCCCTCGACAGCGGCGGCATCGGTACGCGCCATCAGGACGAAGTCCGGATCCGTTTTGGCATCGGCAGCGGCTTTCATCCGATCAACCATTTCCGCTGCACTCACAATTTCTTTGTTCGGGCGGTGACCACAACGTTTTGCTTGTACCTGATCTTCAATATGCACGCCGGCGGCACCGTTTTGGCGATCATAAATGCATTCCCCCAACCGGTATCAGCGTCAACCAGAAGCGGAAGTTCCGTTGTGTTGCTGATACGGCGCACATCTTCCAGCACATCGTTCAATGTGGTCATGCCTATATCTGGAAGACCGTAAGAGGCATTCGCCACACCTCCGCCCGAAAGATAGATTGACCGGAAGCCTACGCTTTCTGCCATCAACGCTGAATATGCGTTAATCGTACCGACGACCTGCAACGGGTTTTCTATCGCCAGTGCATCCCGTAAACGACGCCCGGCAGAAGATGTATGACTCATGTCTGACCTCTTTTATTCGATCCAGAACGAGAAGAGACGCGCTTGGCGCAGATAGAACTTCAGACGCACCGGCTTCTCGAACACCAAGTCGTGTGGGTATTTCCACCGGATCTTTGCTTTGGTACTGTCGCCTGTAAACGGCGGTGGCTCCTCGCCCGGCACCCAGAATCCCTCATGGGGTCGCTGCGTTTCTGCATCGACAATCTCGCTATAGATTTCGCCCCAAGTCGCGTCCGCGTTGATATAGACATCTTCGCCTTTCAGTTCAAACGGTTTTGTTACAACTGTACCACATTCACCGCCGT
>JAGWBT010000232.1 GCA_021295755.1 Candidatus Poribacteria bacterium | reverse complement strand
GGGGACTTTCTCGATAAGGATGGCGATGGGGTTAAGGACCCCGGTGAGTGGTACATTGATCGTCCCGAAGTGGCGGGATATTTCAGTAATACAGACAATGCGCTGCTAATCTCTTATGCGCGTCAGGTCCACCCAAGTCTTTCAATCGGTGGCAATCTAAAGTTGCTCAGGCAATCACTCTTTGAAAACAGCGGAAACGGATTCGGACTTGACATCGGGTTGATGTTCAAACCGGTTGATGGACTCCATATTGGAGCAATGCTAGCGGATGCCACCGGCACACAGATCCACTGGAATACCGCTGCCGAGCCGGTATTCACCCGTGATCGCCGTTTACGATTCGGCGTGTCTTACCGCATCTCGTTTCCGGTGATTGGCAAGATTACATTGGGAGCAGACTTAGAGACAGATCGGAAAGACCTTAAAACGGATAGGGGAGCTGAGAGGGTTTTCCGTTTTGGCGGGGAGTATTGGTTGTTTGATGTAGTTGCGCTCCGCATCGGTGCGGAAGGGACTAAACTCGCAACCGGTGCCGGTATACGTCTCCGTTTGAGCGAAACTGCGCTCTACGCAGATTACGCTTTCAACGCGCATGACCTCGGAAATTCGCAGCGGGTTTCGATCTCTGGGGTGTTTTAACCCAAGTTGCTAGATGTTGAGCAGCCATTGGCTTCCCCGTAGGGGTGGGGTCTCCCCGCCCGACGGATTGGGAAACCCAATCCCTACAGGAATTAAACCAATGTAGGGGCAACCCTTGTGGTTGCCCAAAACACTGTCTTTCACGTTTCACGCAGTTATCGGACCTGCGCCCCCGGCGGCATCTGCTTCTCAAGCGTCACAATAGCCAACTCTTTCCCACCTTCAGCTGCAAGCAGCATCCCCTGCGATTCGATCCCTCTGATCTTAGCGGGTTGCAAATTGGCAACCAGAATAATCTGCTTTCCGATGAGGTCTTCGGGGGCGTAATGCGCCGCGATACCGGCGACAACTTGACGCTTCTCACTTCCGAGATCGACCTGTAGCTTCAGGAGACGATCTGCCTTGGGCACTTTCTCGGCAGCGATCACTTCAGCAACACGCAAATCCAGTTCCTGAAACTGATCGAAGGAGATCAGATTATCATCTGCGGACTGTTCGGCTTGGGCAGATTTTTCTTTACGCGCTTGTTTCGGTTTCTTAGTATCCTTTCGAGGGAAAATAGGTTCGGGCTTCCCAAGTGCTAGTCCCGAGGGCAAGCCTCCCCATTCAGCGACTGTATCCAATCCTTGATCGTTGAAGCTCTCATCGAGTCCAAGCTGTTGACGGATGCGGTTGGCGGTGCCCGGCATGAAGGGAGAGATCAGAACAGCGACAACCCGCAGAGCCTCCATGCTGTTATAGAGGATTGTCCCCATACGCCCTTTTGTTTCTTCCGATCTTGCCAACGTCCAAACCTGTGTTTGCTGGATATACCGGTTAATTCGTCGCACAAATTCCCAAATCGTCTCCAACACCATATCGAAAACGAGTTCATCCATCAGGGCATCCACCTTCTCGACCATTTCACGCGCCATCCGCTGAATTTCCTCATCAAATTCGCCCGATGTCGTCGGTTCGGGGATACCACCGAAGTTCTTGGAGACAAGACCGAGCGTCCGGTTGAGCAGGTTTCCGAGATCGTTTGCGAGGTCGGCGTTATAGCGGGCATCGAGGCGGCTGGGTCGGTAATCGCCATCGTTTCCGAAGCTGAACTCCCGCAACAGGTAATAGCGGAACGCGTCCAACCCGTAGGTACCGATGTCTGTGTCCATGTCGATGAAGATGCCGAGCGTTTTGCTCAAGGCTTCGCCATCTTTTGTCAGGAAGCCGTGGGCGACCACTTTTTTGGGCACTGGTAATTTCACCGCCATTAACATAGCGGGCCAAATAAGAGCGTGAAAGCGTGCTATGTCCTTTGCCATCAGATGGACATTGGCGGGCCAGAATTTGTGAAATCTTTCCCCATCTTGGGCATAATCTAGCGCGGTGACATAGTTGCTCAAGGCTTCAATCCACACATAAGAGATGTGTTCCGTGTCGAACGGCAAGGGAATGCCCCAAGATACGGACGATCGTGAGATGCTCACATCCTCCAACCCTGACTCCAGCACATTTAACATCTCGTTGCGGCGGCTTTCGGGTTGAATAAAATCAGGATTTTCGTGGATGTGTTTAATCAGCGGATCTTGATACTTTGAAAGCGCGAAGAAGTAGTTATCTTCCTCGACCCATTCCAAAGGTAGATTGTGGTCTGGACAAATCTTATCCTCGGTCTGTTCCTTTTCCGTGAAAAAGCGTTCGCACGGACGGCAGTAGTATCCTTCGTATTTGCCCTTGTATATGTCCCCTGTTTCATAGAGCGAGTTGAGGAGTTTTCGGACGCCGCCTTTGTGCAATTCGCTCGTTGTACGCAGGAAGATGTCATCGTGAACGTCGGAGCGATCTGATCGCAATAAGCCTGTGGAGAGATGTTGTTCTTATCAGCAATTTTTTGGATATTTTCCCCATGCTCGTCCACGCCAGTAAGAAAAAAAACCTCGTCCCCTTTGAGACGGTGGTATCTTGCGAGCACATCAGCGGCGATTGTTGTATATGCGTGTCCGGCGTGCGGCTCGGCGTTGGTATAGTATATCGGTGTTGTAATGTAGAATGTACTCATGATTGTATTCCTCTTTGACCTACTGCGTATTGTGTCCCAATGATACCTTGTAAATTATCTGAGGGGTGCTCATAATTATTGGTTGAATCGCTTTCGCTCCAGAGGAGCGCAATGTCTATAGAATATCGATCCAGCCAATTCCCGCGCTCCAGCGGAGCGCAATGTGAATAATGCAATTTCGGATAAATCGCTGCTAACACCATTGGGGAAAAATACTCAAAATAGGGATCGCCCCCCATAGCTCGGCGATAAACTGAATACTATTTCCAACGCCCAATATTACTCGTCCCCCCTTTAACTCCCCCGTAAACGGGGTAGAAAACAATAAATTGCTGAAGTGCGTAACTCCTACCTTTTTTTGGGGACTATTTTTACTTCTAGCGGTTCCTTAAGCTTGCCGGCAACCCTTTCAAGGATTCGTTTTTTGGTCTCGGTATTTGTCGGAGCGTTCATATTGAGCTCAGGAAAAACACTTCTTACCCGATCTACTCCTAGCTTTTCAATTACTTCAACAAAAGTATCTATTGCATCGTCACGAGCAATCAGTTCTTCATTAGGCATAGTTACGATAAGGTGGGTTGGTGGTTTTTTACCCTTTCCTCCCTTCCCTCCTCCTTTTGGTGGGGAATCGGGCGGCTTATCATCAACACTTGAACCGAAAATAAGATTGCTAACGGGCGAGGAACCGACTTCAGGAGTGAACCACTGCTGCCATAGAGTGAGACTGTACAGAATTAACTGCTCTGGACCGTCATTTTCAATGTCAAACTCAATCCACGGTTGCATCGTGTCTGGATTTCTGCCTTGATTTAAGTCGTAGAGCATCCATTTTGCGCCATCAGTAAGCATACATCGAGACACACCTGCATAGTCCGCATACTCTTTGGCTTGCCGTCGTTCTTTCGGCGTCATCGGAGCTCCTAGTTTTTTCGCCTCAACAATAGCAACTTGAGATCTGTCCTTTTTCAGCACGTAGTCAGCGCGTTCATTTGCGGATTGTGTAGTCCTGAACTCAATCTCCACAGAATAGAAATCCTCGACATTCCATCCCAACAACTGCAATAACGGATCAACAAGCATGATCCGCGTCCTATACTCAGATTCTCGAAGATAATCACCGTGTTCACTTATTCGCCGTTTCAATTCTTCAAAAAGTTCCATCGCTTTCGTTAAATCCATGGCAGTCCTCTTCCAAAATCATCTACGGCTTCCGCAACAACTTCAAAGCCAAAACCTCCAGAGCCAACGTCGCATTGACATTCCGTTGAAGCATAGCTTTTGTCTCAAAAATCGCCTTGATCGCCGACTGTAATTGTAGTCGCGAGTAATGCGCTGCCAATTGCTTGAGTTGTTCCGCATGATGGACATGCGTGAGCAAATCTGCGGGGGCACCCTGATGCAGCAACACCAAGTCACGATACCATGTC
>JAGWBT010000231.1:5988-11117 GCA_021295755.1 Candidatus Poribacteria bacterium | reverse complement strand
AAGCCCCAGCGGGGCGACATGTGCTGTGTCCGAGTGCCGCGGAGTGAGAATCTGCAGGAGGCTTTCTCGCGGAAATCGATCGGATGAATCTTGAAGTGAGAGAGTATCCTTCACTTCAGCCAAGTGAACTGAAAGAACGGGTCGCTTGAGTTGTCGATAAACTCCTGCCGTACTTGCCCGATTTATTAAAGGATTGAACTGACTTTGTTAGGAAATGGAGGAAACCAATGAATATCCGTAGTCCCTAGAATTGTCGACAAAATTCGGCGAGATCAGGAAGGCATTCTGGGCGAAGCGTATCAGGAGTATCTGTGCAATCCCAGCGCAACGGATGGATTGTTCATGTATTTCTTCGGCATAGATTCCGATGAACTTGTCGACAATGTGTGCAAAGGTTTGACAGATGAGGAACTTGAGCAGTGGTTTCTGGGATTGGAGGAGGCGACGCCAGAGATGATCAGTATGTGGAACGATTTCGGCGTGACGCTCGGAACTAAGGGACCACGGGCTCGCTTAAAGTTTGAAGAAGCTTTGCAGACTATCTACTCTGGATGCGACGACCCTGCGGTTCAGACATTTTATGACCTTATCGACTGGGACGAGGGAAGATTTCCCAACCCCAAAAAAGGATAGTATCCCACTATGCCGCAATCAGCACTCGGTGTCACTGTCCCGGAAGCAGAACCTTGGGTAAGAAACCTCCGTGAACGTTACGATCCAACTGCTGCAGTTGGAGTGCCCGCGCATATCACGGTGCTTTTCCCGTTTATATCTCCTGATTTGCTCACAGACAGCGATCTCGCTAGAGCCACCAAAACATTTCAGCGTTTTCAACCCTTTGAGTTCAGGTTTGAGCAAGTTGGTCGCTTTCCCGAATCCCTTTATCTCGTACCTGAACCCGATGAGCCGTTCATTTCGCTCACCGAAGCGATTGTGCGCGAATTCCCTGAGTATCCGCCTTACGGCGGGAAATTCACCGAAATCGTTCCGCACCTGACGGTTGCAAACAGGAGTGCAGAGTTCTCGGCTATTGCAGAGACGGAACTCTTGGCGATAATGGAGGAGTTAGGACCAATCCATGCGGTTTGCAATGTTGTCGAATTATATGAAAACTCAAGTGGACACTGGAGGTGGGCGCAGTCCTTCCCTCTCCAAAGTGGTGCCTCGCAACACAAGTAACCCGACGCCAAACAGGGCGCAGTCTGAATTCAACCGATGATTATCGTCGAAGAAATTGCCACAATACAGAAAGGGCTATCCCCTTCTGAGCGTGATCTGGTTAGACTCGATTGGAAGGCTCGCCAAAAATGCCGGCAGCGACTCAGAACGGAAAATGGACGAGAACTGTCCTACATAGACAGAAATGGTGATGTCTGGCTCATGAAATGTAGAGCGATTGCCTGAAAATTAACAACTATCATGGAGAAAATTGACAATGAAAAACACACATACCTTATATTCTATGATCTTACTGTGCGCTACGCTCTCCCTGTTGCTTGGTTGTATACTAATTGACCCTGGGCTCAAGCCGGACGATGAGCCTGGGTTGGCTGATATTCAGCTCAAACTGGATCTAAATCGGGAGAAGTGGATGTCAAAAATGGTGTCTAATTATGAATTTTACTTCCAACGGCATTGCTTTTGCTTTGAAGACGATATCGCACCGGTTATCATCTCTGTGCGTGACAACAGGATTGTCGATGTCAATTTTGTGGGTGGTAATGCTTTACGTACCATCAAAGATTTCGATGATTACCTGACAGTTGAGGGGCTTTTTGATTTCGTGCAGGAAAAAATCGATGAGAAAGTAGACTCCATTTCAGCTGAATATCATTCTGAATTGGGTTACCCAACAGAGGTGTGGATCGATCATGATATAGGTGCAGACGACGACGGAATAGGCTTCGAGATCCGGTGGCTGTCTATAAAATGACGACAAGCCTTACGACTGTCATAGAGAAGATATACAATGCTTATTATCCAAGACATCATTACGGGAGATACCAAACACTATCCACGAGAGCTAGACGTCGTACATCTCGATTGGGAGGCTCGCCAAAAATGCCGTCAACGACTCAGAACGGCAGCCGGACGTGAGATTGGGCTTGCACTGCCGACCGGCACCCGCTTGTCGCCCGGCGATGTTTTGTATCGGGATGCGGACGTTGAAATCGTCGTCGAAGGGGAGCCAGAGAAGGTGTTTGTCCTTCGCCTTGAGAAACGCGAAACTTATGGTCTTGCATGCTACCAGATCGGCAACCTGCATCGTCCCATCGGATTTGATGACGGTGCAATTCTGGTCCCTTATGAACCTGCTCTCGAAAAACAGTTAACCCGGCTCGGATTCGCCTACACCGTTGAGGAACGGATATTCACAGGCGTCGTCCAGCAATCGCAGTCCCATGCCCATGTCCACTGATACCGCCCTAGAAGGCAAATCCCTATTGACGCTTCTGCAGCTCACCGACAGTTTCTTTCCCACAGGTGCGTTCGCTCACTCCTTTGGCTTGGAAACCTACGTGCAGCTTGGGCTTATCAACGACCCTGAGACGTTTGAGATGTTTCTCAGGTCAACGTTCCATCACAGTCTCCGAAATGGTGATGCGGTTGCTATTGGGCTAACCTATAAGGCAACCGAGATCGAGGAAGTTGTTGATCTCGATAAGCGGTTCACTGCGATGAAAGTTGCCCGTGAATCACGGGAGGGGAGCATCAAAATCGGTAAGCAAGAACGAAACGAGATGCTAGATGAGTATGCCGAAGGGGTTCGAGCGGGCAGATGTGCCGGGCACCACGCAATCGCTTACGGCTTAGTCGCGTCCGCTGCAAAGATTGACCTGTTCTCAGCAGTCCTCGGTTATCTGCACGCCCACGTCGTCGGACAGGTATCCGCTGCGGTGCGGCTGATTCCACTGAAGCCAACAGATGGACAAAGAATCATCGACGCTATTCGTCCCGATCTCATCGACATCGCCCGGTTTGCTGAGGGAGCGGAGTTGGACGATTTGGGCAGTTTTACACCGGGGCTTGACATTCGCAGTATGCAGCACGAAAGGCTATATTCAAGGCTATTTATCTCCTAACTCAGGGCAGACCAATGTAGGGGCAGCCCTTGTGGCTGCCCTTTTTCGGAAAACTAAATCCTGAATTTAAGAGGACAAATCTCCATGAAACCGTTAAAAATTGGCATCGGCGGTCCCGTCGGATCGGGCAAGACCGCCCTAATCGAAAAGTTATGCAAAAGGATGCGGGACGCCTACGAATTGGCCGCAATCACAAATGACATCTTCACACGGGAAGATGCGGAAATACTCACGCGCCTTGAGGCGTTACCACAGGAACGAATTCTCGGTGTCGAGACCGGTGGCTGTCCGCATACCGCCATCCGCGAGGATATCTCTGCCAATCTTGAAGCGGTTGAACAGATAACAGCGGACTTTCCCAATCTCGATATTTTATTTCTTGAGAGTGGTGGGGATAACCTCGCCGCCTTCTTCAGTCCTGAGTTGGTTGATGCCGCGATCTATGTGATTGATGTCGCCGGCGGCGATAAGATCCCCCGAAAAGGCGGGCCGGGAATTACGCGATCCGACCTGCTAATTATCAACAAGATAGATTTGGCAGAATATGTCGGTGCCGATCTCACCGTCATGGCACGAGATACTAAGCGGATGCGCGGTGAAAAGCCTGCCGTGTTCACGGACCTGCGAAAATCGGAAGGACTTGAAGATGTCATCTCTTGGATACAGCGGGAATTGCTCTTTGAAGAAGATGCAAAATCTGAAAAATTAGATCAGTTCGCGAATCAAGCAATTGCAGATTTTCAGGCTGGAAAGTACAAGCAGCTATGAATCACTTCACAATCCCTTCATTGTGTAGCGTATTTGCAAGTTAAACGTTGTTATTGGAAGGAGGAGAGCTATGAGAACGTTCGACCCTGTGTCACTTTACTACATTACTCACATAGATAACTTACCCTCCATCCTTGACAAAGGTATCCCTGCTCACGCAAAAATCGAAGAACTAAATATATCTTCCACACCGATTTATAACCCAGAGATCGTCCGCAATCGCAAAGAAAAATCCACACCGGACGGAAAAAGCCTCTGGGATTACGCCAACCTATACTTTCAACCGCGTAACCCTATGATGTATTGCCTCGTCCATCAAAAAGAGAAAGAGGATCTGGTTGTCATTGGTGTTTTGAAGGGAGTATTGCAAGAACAGGATGTTGTTATCACGGATGGTAACGCAGCCAACGACCCAACGCGATTTTACTCCCAACCCGAAGGGCTAGCAGTGCTGTATGAGCAGCGGACGGTTATTCAGAGCGATTGGTGGAAGGAAGGGGATGGCTCCAAACGGAAAATTATGGCAGAATGTCTAGTACCCGGTCAAGTCAAGCGGGAATACATTCATTCGCTTTTTGTTGCTAACGATACCACCAGAGATCGGGTGAGGGGGATTGTTGGGAACCGCCAAATTCCTGTCATTCCAGAACCTCATAGGTTCTTTCAACCGGAATCCAAAGCTCAAATTGGAGACAACATTTCCCTAATTGATGGCGATATGTTTTTTTCCACCATGCAAACATTGACAATCAGTGTAAACCTTCGAGGAGTTATGGGAAAGGGATTGGCATCACGAGCGAAGTATCAATTTCCCGATGTTTATGTTATTTATCAAGATGTCTGCCGTGCTCAAAAAATTACAGCGAGGAAACCGTATCTGTATAAACGTGAGACTTCGTTAGATCAGGAGTTGGCGGACCCTAGCTTGCCGCTTTCGACACCCAATGCGGTAAAGTGGTTTTTGCTCTTTGCAACGAAGCGGCATTGGCGCGAAAATTCGCGTTTGGACGATATTGAAGGTGGTTTGGATTGGGTAAAAGGAAACTTTGAGAAGGAAGGGATTCAATCTCTAGCGATGCCGGCACTAGGTTGTGGATTGGGTAATTTGGATTGGGCTGATGTCGGACCGCTCATGTGTAGGTACTTACACGGCTTAGGGATTCAAGTCGCAATCTACCTTCCACGCGAACACAAAATAGATCCACAATACTTGACAGAATCGTATCTACTCGCACACCAAGAAATTTAACTATGGTGAATGATAAAAATAAATAGACA
>JAGWBT010000231.1:0-5741 GCA_021295755.1 Candidatus Poribacteria bacterium | reverse complement strand
AAACTCCTAAAACTATACGACGACCTCTATGCCGAGTACGGCGAACTAAACTGGTGGCCCGCCGAAACACCGTTTGAGATTATCATCGGTGCGATTCTAGGTCAAGCCACCGCATGGGGAAATGCCGCCAAGGCGATTAACAACCTCAAAGCTGCGAACCTACTAAATCCGGAGGGATTGGGCAAACTGTCTCAAGACGAATTAGAAACGCTCATCCTTCCGTCGGGTTACTATCGCGCCAAGGCGAAGAAGGTCCGGGCATTTCTAACACATCTGGGAGAACACCACAACAATCAATTGGATTCACTCTTTGCACAGGAACTGCCGACACTTAGAGAAGAGCTGCTTTCGATTTATGGGATCGGTGAGGAAACAGCCGACTGTATCCTGCTTTACGCCGCCAAAAAGCCGAGCTTCGTCGTTGATACGTACACCTACCGTTTGTTTGAGCGGTTGGGGTGGTTCAACGGCAAGTTCCATTACGGTCGGCTGCGAGGGATTTTTATGGAAAACCTCCCTCACGACTTCCAGTTGTTCAACCAATATCACGCCTTGATTGTGCGTCACGGTGCCCGGATATGCCAAAAGACACCCCAGTGTGAGAAGTGCATGCTTCGAACTCAATGCCCAACCGGCAATAATTCCAGTATCCATTGAAAGGAATCGAAGCAATGACGAAGCAGTTTAGGGTTCTCGTGCTATATTATTGTCTGAATCGCGGATTTTCTGGATAGAATAAGTGATGTGTGAAAATCCCAACAAATCGGTTCCGGCAACGCCGATGCCGTGTCCGAGCATTTCGCGAAGAATCCCGATAATCGGGAGAGACTCGGAACGACACAGGAAACGGTTCGTTGGTTCATTTAGCTCCAGCGGGGCGACATGTCTATAGCCGGACGATAGGTCCTTTCTCCCAAGCCCCAGCGGGGCGACATGTGCTGATGGCCTACACATCGAGGCTAGGAAGCTCTCTGTGGAGAGGAAATCCTTCTCCTGATACGCGGACGTATTGAAAACTATTTATGAGCACCCCTCAAGTAATTCTGAACTCTACTATAGTTCATTTTTTACGTTTCACAGCTTGTCCCAATCGAATCGGGGCATCACGTTTCACGCTTTTTGCATTTTCTTTGAATATGAGCTTCCATCAATCGGTTTCACATTCCCGCTAACCTCCTGAAAAGGTCAGGTAATTCACAATGCTGTTCCGCCGTAAAAAAACGCAGAACGAACTAGGGGATGACCACTATGTCGATCTGCGCGAGAAGATGGTGGATGAGCAGATACGGAAACGCGGGGTTAAAGACAAAAGCGTGCTAGAGGTCATGCGGAAAGTGCCTCGGCATCTATTCGTCGATCCAGATAGCATGGACGCTGCTTACGAAGACAATGCTATGCCAATTGAATTTGACCAAACAATCTCTCAGCCTTACATCGTCGCGCTGATGACCGAGCTACTGGAGTTGAACGCAGCGTCGAAAGTATTGGAGATTGGCACAGGCTGTGGGTATCAAACCGCTGTCTTAGCGGAGATAGTTGAACAGGTCTACACCGTCGAGATTCTCCCCGAACTTGCGCAAAGTGCGTCGAAACGGTTTGAAGATTTCGGCTACCGAAATATTCATCAAAGATACGGCAACGGCTACTACGGTTGGGAGAAATACGCGCCCTACGACCGGATAATTGTGACCGCTGCTCCGAAGAAGCTACCGAATCGCCTTATCAAGCAGTTGGCGGAAGGTGGCCTCATGATACTGCCGATCGGTGACTATCATCAGGATCTGGTTCAGATTCACAGGACCGAACACGGTATTGAATGCAAAACCGTTAGCGGTGTTCGCTTTGTGCCGATGACCGGTGCCCCTGATTGAGGGATGAAATCATAACCAATGGTGCGAGTTTGCAACTGTTATTGGTGCATGGGTTCATTCGTTGATTGTTTCATTAATGAACTAGTGAACTCTTAAACTATGGTGAATTAGAGAAATAAGTGGACATTTACCAATAACCCCTGATAACGGTTTCCCCCTTGATAAGGGGGGCTAGGGGGGTTGGGGGATTTAGAGGGTTGGCTGTGCATTAGGAGTGTCTATGTAATTCTAAAATCTACCATAAGAAGAGGAGGCGAGGTGCTAGAACAAATATTCAAACAGCTACTTGAATTCCTATCGACGTCAACCGGTCTCTGGACACTTGTCGGCATTGGGGGATTCATTGCATTTGCCGCTGTCTATCATCAGAAACGCCAGATTCCCGGCTTCACGATTGAAGCCATTACGGATGATACGTGGTTTATCAACCGCGATGATAACCATCGTATCGCAATCATTGTGTCCCTGCGGCTCATCAACAAGTCCGGCAGCCCGATCAGGATTCAGCGATGCAAACTCAGCGGCTATTCGCCGAAGGTTCCGCCAGAAGAATTAGTCTTAGACAGCTACGATAAAACGATTGGGCTGGAATACCCGAAGTATGATCTCTTTGAACCGGGACAGGAGTACATCGTCAACCCCTACACCGAGCAGCAGATGTGGATTTTCTTTCAATCGGGGGCGGTAACGATGACCAATATACTCCGGGCGCCGATCATCATCAAAGATGCCAACCGGCAACGCAAGGCGATCCAGCTTGAAATTCGTCGCAGTATGCAGCAGATTACACTCTATCGTGAAGCGGCGACGCGGTGGTGAACGTTCACCGCAGAGTCACTCTCCGGAAGTTTCCAAGTTTTCAATCCGATTCTAGGTGACAACAAGCCGTTGGTGCATATCGTGCCTTTAACAGATGGGAATTAAATGTTGACATTTGTTATAACATCTGTTACAATATCCTATGTTCCTATCCTAGTAGTAGGCATACGCCGTATGCCTTAACCTGCACACGTACCTATAGGTTGGGGATCTTGTCCGCGCAGTTGATTCGTAGGGAACACAGATCTGTGTTCCGTTTCTTCTTACGCATCGCGTTTCAGGTTTTGCTAGGTTATAAAGTTCATCAATCTAATGAACCAATGAATTCATGAACCAATGAACCAATTTACTGGAGGACAAAAATGGCTGAAGATACCAAAAACGAACTTGTTCCGGTCGCGGACTACGAGGTCTTAGATCAGGTCGATGACCAAGCGATTGTCGAGATGATGACGGGGCAATCCATTCAAGATTACGTTTATTCATTTAAGCAAGGTGGGAAGACGGTTGAGGGGCTAACGCTGGCGGGGATAAACGAAGCGGCAAATCGTCGAGGCGGGATTCAGGTTGACGATGTACAGTACGAAGAACGTGAACATTCTTGGCTTGCTACAGCCAAGGCGACAGATACAGTCACCGGCTCATCGCGCTACGGGGCGTATGAACAGCCGAAACGCATGGGCAATCGCGACGATCCCCATGCGTTCACGAAGGCAATCCACAAAGCGCAGCGCAACGCTGTCAAACAGCTACTCCCCGTTACAGTTATCAAAGAGGTACTGAACTTCTACCTCCATCGGCAAGCGGACGGTAAAACGGCTCAGATGGGCTTACCGAGCGCCGCTTCGACCGACAAGATTTCTAACGCGCAGAAAGCTGCTTTCTCGATGGCTACCAAGCTGGAAGGCAAGTTGGAAGAACAGAACATCACAAAATCCGATTTCTGGAACTATGTCAAACGTCGCTACGCCGTTGAATCCCGTAACGATATGACCGAGATGCAGTGGACCCAACTCTCTGCGGAATTACAAGCCGGTGTGTCCGCGCCAGAGCTTTTCAAGGAGTTGGTCGACCGTATCCGGCAACTGGAGGCTGCGGCAAAAACGAGTGAGGTCCCCGAAAGTCCTGAGCAGCCTCTCACACTGAATGAGGAAGGTGCTGGTTCAGAATACGCCGAGTCAGAGACACCGGCTGACGATTCGGCGGGAGAAAACACACCGTTTTGAAAGCCGTTGGCGCAACTGACTCTCTGATGTTTAGATCTAACTCCGTTTTATCTGATGTAAGAGGGGGTTAATTTCCTCTACAATCCATAGTTACAGGAGGAGAAGATATGTCACGCATTTTCTTCGCGCTCGGTTCTGGCTTTGCGCTGATCGCTGTGATAACGGGTGCCTTTGCTGCCCATACCCTGAAATCGAAGCTATCGCCGGATATGTTCCAGGTCTTTGAGGTTGCTGTGCGCTACCAGATGTATCATGCACTGGGACTGATCGCTGTGGCTTGGGCTGCGTCGCAATGGAGCAGTCAACTAATCGCTACCTCCGGCTGGTTATTTGTGGCTGGTATCGTTATTTTTTCGGGCAGCCTCTATATCCTATCATTAACCGGCGTCCGCTGGCTCGGCGCGATAACACCGATCGGTGGGGTCGCCTTTATCATCGGTTGGGGTTGTCTTCTGTGGGCAGCAATCAGAGGTTAAGGGAATGCCTTAAAGTAGTAGGCATATTCCGTATGCTGTAACCCCAATTCCACGGGGAAAATGGGGATTTTTCCATATTAGAGTAGGTTGCTTAACCTGCGAATCACGTTTCAGATTCTAGCACTTTACATTGATCGGAACAGAAGATTTATGCTATCATAACCGAAGTTGCTAGGGCGTGTTGACATTTATGTGAAGCTGTCTGCAATCGTAGCGGCGAGGTTTCCTCGCCCATTAGCCAACGCGGGTTGGGAGAACAACCATACCGGTAGAATAGATTGTAGGTCGAGATTCACATCTCGACACCGAAACGTCGATTTTGGAAAATCGACCTACAGCAATCCGAAATTGTCTCTGATGGAGGATCAACGGGTTGGGAGACCCAATCCCTACGAAAAACCATGTGTCTATGCAGCCCTTGATTATCTGCTTGCCGTAAGATTTCAACACAGCCGAGTAGCAGACAGATCCCGTCCGCCGTAATCCCCGTAGGTTGGGTAGACCGATAACGCCACCCAACAATCTACTTACGCATTACGTTTTACGCATTATTTTTTGCGCATCACGTTTCACGTTTTATAATGAACTATGGTGAATTAGAGAAATAAGTGGACATTTCCCAAAGTCCCCCTGCTAACGGTTTCCCCCTTGATAAGGGGGGCTAGGGGGTTGGGGGATTTAGGGGATTGTTTATCTGTACATGTGCATCGGCAGTGTCTAAGTAATTCTATAATCTACCATAATGAATCAATGAACCAACATAAGTGAGGTAGAAACAATGGCAAAAATTACAATGTTCAAAGGTTACCAAGGTGAGCCACCGTTTCCCAAACCGAGAGAAAAGGTGCTCCCCAATGTTGTCAGAGCGCAGGATGGTGTGCCGGTGAAATATCCTGATTGCGAAGGAATTGGCGTACGTGTCGTCCATCCCGCCAACCCGAAGGCGCCCGCTGAGAATCTCGGACTGGTGATGTTCTATATTCCTCCGCACGTTGTGCTAGAGCCGGGCAGCCACCACACCGAAGAATGCTACGTTGTTATACGTGGAAAAGGCGTCATGACACTCGCCGGCGAGAAAATTGATGTGGAGGAAGGCACCTTTATCCATCTGCCGCCATGGTGCGAACACGGCATTGAGAACACAGGAAATGAGACGATGGAGGTGCTC
Source organism: Candidatus Poribacteria bacterium (assembly GCA_021295755.1). NCBI lineage: Bacteria > Candidatus Poribacteria > Candidatus Poribacteria bacterium. The sequence continues at coordinate 181 of JAGWBT010000231.1, read as the reverse complement.
ATATGTACCTCACCGCCGAATCCGTAGCGAGCAGATTTCACTGTTTGCATTTGTGGTGAATTAGAAAAATAAGTAGACATTTACCAATAACTCCGCCCTTCGTGAAGTTTCCGAAGTCCCCCTGATAACGGTTTCCCCCTTGATAAGGGGGGCTAGGGGGGTTGGGGGATTTAGGGGGTTG
>JAGWBT010000230.1 GCA_021295755.1 Candidatus Poribacteria bacterium | reverse complement strand
GGACGCCGCGTCACCCGGACGGACATGACGACAGGTAAAAGTGAGATCATCGCCGGCTTGTATGAGGGAAGACCGTTTAATGCACCCAACGACATTACCATTGATGAGAAAGGACGAATCTATTTCAGTGACCCCCGGTATCTCGGACATGAGCCGATAGATCAGCCAATCATGGCGGTATACCGGATTGATCCAGATGGCTCAATTCACCGCATTGTCACCGATGCGGGCAAGCCGAACGGTGTCGCGGTGTCGCCCGACCAAAAGTCACTATATGTGGTCAGCAATGACAACGGAATGACCGGCATTGGTCGAATACCCGAAGAGACACCGCTTCATAGAGGGCGTATGGCCTTGCTGGCGTACGATTTAGCGGAAGACGGAATTGCTATGTTTCGGAAAGTATTGGTTGACTACGCGCCACAAGATGGACCTGATGGACTGGTCGTCGATGTAGACGGAAACCTTTACGTTGCTGTGCGCGATACCACTCGACCGGGGATCGTTGTCTACTCGCCTGAAGGGGAGGAACTGGCATATATCCCAACGACACCGGAACTTCCGACCAATGTTGCGTTTGGTCGTGGGGATGAGAGCAAAACCCTATATGTTACATCGGGGAACAGCCTCTACCAGATCAAGGTGATGAAAGACGGTTATCACCTACCGGTGCAATAGGAATCAAAGGTAGTTGGGGCGGCATTAATTGGCGCCCCAACTACCGCTCGTATCCAGCCCCAAACAACTTCCCGATCAACCCCCAGCCACTAATTCCTGCGAAAACTATCAGAATCGCTGCTGACACGATCGCGCCGAGCAACATTGGCCACCGTGTTCGATAGGCAGCGGGCAGTTTGAAATTCAAATATAGCGCACCAAGCATCATCAGTGCGATTGATAGGTTCGCCAAGATAAATCCGGCAATCTGCGTGAGAATATCGAACGGAATATTGAGCCAAACAATGACAAACGTGGTTATAAAGATATAGACACAGACATAACGCCGAATTTTATCGTAATTCCACTCTCGGTTGGGCCAAATCGCTTGGAAAAATTCTTGCGATACACGAGCGTAGATTTCAGGCAGCGCCTGCAAAGTACCCCAAAGTGCTGCGATAATACAGATGTAGTAGACCCAGATCAGCGATCCGTGGATATTGCTCCAGACATGGCGTTGTTCGGTGAGCAGGCTCCATCCTTTAAACTCACTCTGGAGTGGGTAGAGAACAGCGGCACCGGACAACATGAACGCTGCCGTTACAATGAACAGAACGACTGCTCCCATGCCAACGTCCCATCGCAACGGCGCAACAATTTTCCGTAACCGACTGACCTGCTCCGGATCATCAGGCAGATAATCAATCTTATCGTGTGTGAAAGCGTGCCGTTGAATCGCTTCGATTTTTTGGTGACCAGTCATCCCCCAACGATGTATTCCTACCCAGTTGGCATAGACAATGTACCCCATCACCGAACCGCCTACGTAAGCGAATGCCGTTGCCATCGTCAGGAGTGGGTTTTGAACGGCATCTTGAGGAGCCCATTCGGGAAACTCCGGCAGTCTTCCAAAGCTGAGACTTCCGATAAACGCTCTTCCCAAATCTGGACGTACCATCAGGGTCCCATGATGAGCTGCTGTTTCTCTAATCTTTCAAATGAGAGCCGCAAGCCAAACGCGAGGGCAAAGCCGATGAAGCAACACGTAATAATGTTCTCATAAGTCACTTCCGAGATAGATGTTGGCAACATGCCACTAATAAAAAAGTGAAACAGATCCCCGCACGGCTTTGCAATCGGCACCCAAGCTAACGGTGCCCCAATCATCTCCATCAACATGATTGCAATCAGCAGCCAACCACGCGGTCCCGGCAGCCGCACAAGCCGATGCCCGATATATTCTCCACTGACCGCTGTGTAGCGTCCGAGCAGGTAGGTGACGAAGACTCCCTTGACAACGCAGCTCAAAAGCACGAGCCATAGCAGTCCATAGCGTGCCCATGCCCCTGCCCTGACGACGACAATAGTTTCACCGGCACCGATGCTGACCGACGCCACGATCGCTGCGGGTCCAAAAACGGCGAGCAATCCGAACACTTTGTTCATCGACCACGGTTGAGAGAACACGCCGCTGATAGGTGGCACTTCAACTTTGCCGATATCTTCTTCGGTCTCCTGAACAGTTTCTCTATTGTCCATGTCCTTCCTCTGACTGCTCCCAAAGATGAATCTTTGGGGGTCTTAATAGACTTATTGGTAGATATTAGAATCTCCATGCTATTTTCTTGATTCGACGAGATGTGCCTTGACAACCAAGGTCTTACCATCTTTCCACAAGCGTTTTACGTCTCCGTGTGTCCCACGGCGACGTTTCTCAAGTTTATCGCAGCGTTGAGATCTCTGTCTTGCGTATGACCACAAACACTGCAATGGTAGGTTCTATCTGATAGGGACAAGTTGCTATCGACTGCACTACAAGCCGAGCAAGTCTTACTAGACGGGTAGAAGGTATCTGCTTCTACAATCTTGACGCCAATACGTTCTGCTTTGTATTTTAGCATAGACAGAAAACTCGACAACGAAGCGTCCGATAACGCCTTTGCAAGTCTGTGGTTTTTCAACATACCTGCAACATTTAGCGACTCAATCCCAATACGACTCGCACCGTTGACGATAGCCGTTGTTGCCTTGTGTTGGGCGTCTTGTCGAATACAGGTGATACGGTAATGTAGCTTGGTAAGTTTCGCTTGGGTCTTACGCCAATTACGACTGCCTTTCTCCCTTCGGCTCAACTGACGTTGCAACCGTTTTAGCTTGCGCTCGTAACTCTTTAAGGCTTTCGGATTCTCGTAGTACACACCTTCGGACGTGACCGCCAAGTGCTTAATACCTACGTCCACACCAACGACGGGGTGCTGTCGAACATCAGGTATAGAATCGGCTTTGAATGTATCCACAACGATAGCAGCGAACCACCGGTGTCCATGCTTAGAGATAACGACCTTACAGATAGTACCAAGGAAGTGAAGGGGTTCACATAAGCGGACCCAACCAATTTTAGGTAGTTTTATACGCTGTCCTTCGACTTGGGTTTCTCCTTTACCTGCAACGGCTTGGTAATTCTGACCATGGAACCGATGCTTGAACTTCGGAAAACGATTCTGACCGGACTTCCAACGGCCTATAGCGTCCTTGAGGTTATTGTAGATAGCACATTTCGACACGGTTTGCGACATCTCCTTCGCCCATGGGTACTGATCATTTTTAACGGCGTTAAAACGGTGTTGAAGGTCTATATGACTGTGCCAGTCCCCTTTAGCCAAGCCTGCTTTGAAATCGGCTAAGGCATGATTGTAGGCAACACGGGCGTAACCACAATGTTGAGCAGATTGGGTTGCCTGAACGTTGTTTGGATTTAACGCTATCTTATGAGCTTTTAACATTGGGATTGTCTTTCCGTCGTTCGTTGCCTATGTCGTAGGGTGTAGGGGACTCTACCAAGCGGTAGAGCGACATTCCCCTACTGAAAGACAACACAATTATACCAGTTTTGGCTGCAATATCAACACGTTTTTAACGAAAGCACGATGCCACCAAGGGTGGCCCCAAAGCGAAAGCATTAGGATTGTTTCTAGTTAGCCTTCATTTCAAAAGCAAATCTTCTACTTCCTTCTTTTATATATGTAGACTTTTATATATGTAGAGGAAATCTGCTTTGGGATTTTGAAAAAACGATGTCGGCTATATTAGCATACATCCGAAACCGTGTCTATTAAAAAAGAATGCCGCGACTTGTATTTACAGCGACAAGTTTTAGTGTCGATTTTGGCTGCAATTTGTGCTAAAATAGCATTATCGTTAGAGCGTATCCGAGTAACAAATCTCTCCTCAATGACATTTTCGGGGAAGGTTAAACACATACATCGTACATATCAAAGAATGAGAATTACGCGAATAGGAGAAAATTTATGAACTATCCTACTTATGAATCAATTGGTGTACGACCACTGATCAATTGTCGTGGTACTTTTACAATTATAAGCGGCTCGATCATTCTCCCCGAAGTCCGCGAAGCAATGGTCCGTGCTTCACAACGTTATGTCAATATCGATGAACTGATGGAAAGGGTCGGGATACGCATTGCCGAGTTGATGGATTGTGAATGGGGGTTGGTCACCGATGGCTGTGCTGCGGCGTTGTGTCAAGTCACAGCGGCTTGTGTGGCTGGAAGACTAGTGGTATGAAAAACGAGGTTATTGTCCAAACCTGCCATCGGAACGTCTATGACCATGCAATCCGTATGGTCGGTGTCAAGATGATTGAGGTTGACACGAAAGACGAGCTCAAAGCTGCCCTCAATGAGCGGACTGCGATGCTCTTCGTTTTCGGAGATGCCGAGGAACGAGGTCAGATAACGACAAAAGAAATGGCAGAAATTGGTCACGCACATGGCGTTCCGACCTTTGTGGACGCGGCAGCAGAACGACCCGATGTGCCCAATTGGTATCTTAAGCAGGGTGCTGATGCCGTCGCCTATAGTGGTGGCAAATGCCTTCGAGGACCTCAAGCCTCTGGCTTGGTTTTAGGGCGCAAGGATTTACTTCAGGCGGCTTTTCTCAATGGCGCACCCCATCATGCACTGGCACGTCCAATGAAAGCTGGTAAAGAGGAAATCATGGGGCTATTGGCAGCGGTGGAGCAGTGGATAGAAAGAGATCATAAAGCAGAATGGAAAGAATGGGAGCGATGGTTGGGAGTTATTACGGACATTGTGAAAGATTTTGACTCCGTGACGACTACAATCCGTGAACGTGGTAGCAGATCGAATGTCGCACCGGTGCTTGAGATCAACTGGGATGCCGAGACAGTAGGAATCAACGGCACAGCGGTCGCAAGTCAGCTGTCGGCAGGTGAGCCTCGGATTGAACTCAACGGCAATGAGAACGGTATTTCTATCATGCCCTACATGATGGAAGAAGGCGAAGACGAAATTGTTGCAGCTCGGATTGGTGAAGTTCTCAATTCGTCTCAGAAGTAAGGAGCAGGCCTATGTATGATTTGAATGGTGAGTGGGACATGCGGATTCAATTCCTTTCGGGAGAGGCGCAGCACAGTCTACGACTCGAGCAGGATGGTGAAGTATTAAGCGGAACTTATCGCTCTCAATACAGTGCGGAACCATTACAGGGAACTGTGGAGGGAAATGTCGTGCAGATACAGACAGATATTCGCTATGAGGGTCAGGGTGTGGGGTATCGCTTTGAAGGCATCATCAACAAGGATGAAATTCAGGGGGACCTAGACCTAGGTGAGTACTGGCATGCGTCATGGAAGGCTAAGAAGCGATAATGATTGTATCGGCAATAGACTCAACGTGCGGGGCTGCTATGATCGAACATCCACAACGTTTCATCTGGTTCTGTAGCACAGAATACGTTGCCCAACACCCTGATTCATTGAAAAAACTCAGGGATGAAATCGGACTGACTACCATTATGCCCGAAAGTTCGGTCTGCCACACATCAGGATTTCGTGCGTCAGGCGAAATTGCCCGGCGGGGACCGTTTGAGGATTGGCGCGCCCGCGAGGCGTTGTGGCCGAAGGCAAAAGACGGCATCTACCCGCCGGTAGCCGGCACGGTAGGTGGCTTTGATGATACGCCGTTGTTGCGTGTTATCGAGGCGTGCCGTGAGGCTGGTATTGAGATTTGGGGACATCTCGGCTTGTGGAGCTACGGGGGTGATGTCTATCCAGAATACGCTATGATAGACATCTTCGGTAAACCCCTCGACACGCGCTACAAGCAGTGGGGGATCGGTCTGTGTCCGAGCCGTAGGCGGATCAACGAGTGGACTCGTGATTGTCTGGTCGACGTAATCAAACGCTATGACATAGATGGGTTTGACGTGGACCATGCGCGCTATCCTGCGCCAGCCAATATATCTGGACTTTTCGCGTGTGCGTGCGAGGCGTGCCAAGAGGAGGCCCTTCGACTTGGCTACGATTTTCACTCGATGAAAGAAGGACTACTCCAATTTCATCGAGCCTTGAATCATCTAACACAGGAGCGGTTACTCACAGCTTTAGAAATCAATCTGAATTTTTGGGATTTTCTTTCCTACATTGGCGACAATTACGCGGTGTTGGAGTGGCTAAAATTCCGTGCGGTTATTTTGGCGGAGCGGATGCGAGAGTTTCGAGATGCGGTGCGGCGTGTTGCTGGATCAGAGAAGGTGTTTGGTAGTGATGTATTTCCTCCCTCTATTGCGCTCTTGGGTGGGCATCTCTACGCTGAATGGGAAGTTGCGACCGATTATCTCACCGGCGGAAGTTCGTTTGGCGGAGTCGTCGGATGGGCGACAACGGTGACCAACCTAGCAACCGAGTGGG
>JAGWBT010000229.1:5966-6986 GCA_021295755.1 Candidatus Poribacteria bacterium | reverse complement strand
ACCGAGCGGTGGCGTAAGACCTACCCACGAAAGACAAAAAAATTATACCTTTTTTCACACATGATTTCAAGCATAAAACGTGCTAAAGCAATCTGTATCCCAAGCATAAATGCTTGGGGCTTAGACCTAAAGGGTTTTTTGATAATCCGGACTCTCTGCACTTTTCCTCTGTCACCTCAGATCTTCTGACTCTAATTTCTGATCAATCTGCGATTTTATCTCATCTAGCAGGGGTTGGACAACATCTGAGTCTAATGTTTCAGTTGGATGAATTTCCTCGTTTGGCTCTTCCGTTGTCAGAAGTTCTGTGAAATCGTACGCATCCAAATCGACGGCATCATACCATTCGGTTTCGGGGAAAAGATCGGTTACAGGGTCTTCTGGTTCTGTGATCTCCTGCAAAAGCCGCAGCCTTCTCGACGCCGCTTCCTCTGTCGGAGAAGTTTGCGACGTATTACTGGAATCGTCTCTCGAAAAATCCCACATCGAACCCTTCACATTCGTCTGCTCCTCCGATTGTGCATCTTCTTGATCGTATTGCGGCAGGGTCGATTTTTTAACATAGTTTGGGAAGTAATCTTGCACTGTATCAACGTTGAGTAACTCCGGTTCGCCTCTCAAAATAATAGTGTTTGGCGAATATGCAGCCAATACCCAATCGACCATTTGACGGACCGATACAGCGATGGAATGGAAGATTGGATTTAAGTTGCCGATCGCTTCAATCTGAAGCAATCCTAGGATCAACACTAGGGCTAGTAGGAAAATGCCGATAAACTTTATCTTCATCCATGTACCCTCTCAATTTTGGCACAAAAGCTTATTAGCGCGATGCGTATCAGCTTTGAACTCCGTGCGTGGGCCTTTGACTTCAAAAAAATACTGTCCGCAATCATTACCTATATAATAACATATAATTGTTAAGAAAGTGTTAAGATAATGTTAATCGTGAATTAACTGAGGGGTGCTGATAAATAGCTTTCAATAAGTCCGCGTCTCAGAAGAGGAATCGCCTGCTCA
>JAGWBT010000229.1:0-5850 GCA_021295755.1 Candidatus Poribacteria bacterium | reverse complement strand
CTGAGGGCAATGCGGTTCGGTTTGGGGTGTTTCATTAATTCTAAGATCCACTATAGTTTAATCGGTGATTCAGACAACTGGTACATGTCGCCCCGCTGGGGCTTGGGGTATTTTGTTATCTTGTGTGCTATAAACATATCGCCCCGCTGGGGCTAACGGAATGTGCCTACTACTTTTGATATCTGTTCATTGTTAAATTTCACCTTAATCGGCTGCCTATTCAATCGCTTCAATTTGTGCGATGAGCTCCGGCGGAAGATGGTGTCCGTCAGCCACTGAGACCGACGTTTCGAGTTCCTCTATGGATGCCACCCCCGACAGCAGGATAGACACTCGCGAATCGGATAAGAGATAGCGCAAGGCAATATGGGTAATGTCTTCGGGTTGATCTGCCAACAGGGTTTCCACTTGCTCCAGCTTGTTGTAAAGGTCAGCAAAGCGGCTGTTCTGCATCCACAGTTCCCGCTTTGATCCCAAAAGTCCGGCATGGAGCGGTGAGGCGGTGATTACGGCGACATCCCGCTCCGCTGCGGTGGGCACCAAAATTTCCTTGGCTGCTTGGGTAAGTAGGTCGTACTTCAAGAAAGTTATCACCGAAACAAAGACATCCGACTCTTTCAGAACATCTCGCATCAACGCCAGATCCGAACCGGTCAAGCCGATGTACTTGGTCAATCCTTGTTCTTGGATTTCCAAGAGGGTTTCCAATGTTCTACCAGTCCCGAAGATACCGTCCCAGCCCGCCTGCTCTGCTTCGTGGATCTGCAGCAGATCAACCTTGTCTCGTTGTAGGCGCTTTAGGCTTGCCTCAAATCCGCGCCAGACTGTGTCTCGCGTGTAGTCAAATGGCTCTGGGTAGTAGCCTACTTTGGTCGCTAGGTAATACGGCTCGAGCACCTCTTCGCTACGCCCCTGACCGTAGAGGGGGGCTGTATCAAAGTAGTTAATCCCAAGCTCTAATGCTCGCTCGACAATGCGGGCACCGTAGGAAAACGGCTTTAGCCCGAACTCCGGGCGTCCATAAAACCACGAACCTCCCAAGCCAATCTCACTGACCTGCCAATCGGTTTTACCAAATCGTCGGTACCGCATCTCTCCTCCTTAAGAGTTACGTATCGGGGCAGGGATGCCCCTCCCACGTAAGTCCTACTCCTAAAACCCAACCGCCTTCAGTAGTCCCTTCAAATATCCAACTGAGTATACAAACCCCTGTCCACCAATCTCGTTTTCGTAAAGCGTGTGCGGACAGTGACCGGGAAGCAAGGCGCTGTCAAACCCGACCTCTTTGAAGGCTTGCAGTACAGCGAGAAAATCGCAGTCGGCTTCATCCAAGAAGCATTCTTGGAATTTCGGCACTGTTCCTTGAACACCTTGAGCGTGCCCGTAGACGATTTGTCCGCGTGCTCCAAAATGACGGATTGCTGCGAGGATGTCAGTTCCCATCGCTGTCCAGTTGCCAAGACAGAAGTTGAGACCACTCGCCTGACTGTTATTGGCAACCTCCATCGCGCGATGGAATCCATCGAAATCGTGAAATAGCCGTGGGATACCACCCAGTTTCTCTAACGGTGGATCATCGGGATGGAGCGCTAGCCGGACCCCTGCCGCTTCCGCCTCAGGAAGAATTGCATTGATGAAATACTCATAGTTTGCCCACATTTCATTATCGGTGTACTCCCGCCCGCGAAACAGGGGTGAGTGCTTCGCGATTTCCATATCAAAACTGCTGACCTGTGAGCCGCCGCGCCCGGGAGTCGTCAGCGAGGTGCGCCAAGAGTTCCGTGTCACGCCCGGTTGGTTGACCATCCAGTGGTAGCCGTAGACCGGAATATCCGCTTTGCCCATATTGCGGATGGTGATAATCACATTCTCAATCTGCTGATCGCGTCCCGGCAGCCCTAGCATCACTCGGTCATAACAGCACGATGGCAGCGGATTCTCGATTCCAATGACCCTTAATCCAGCATCCTCACAGCGCGTTCGGACCAGTACAAGATCGAGAAAATCCCAATGTGCGCCGGGCTTATCGGCGTTTTCGATGGAGAATCGTTGTGCAGCGTCGGGGTGGGAAGTGGAACTGAGCACCACATCATCGACACCATACTGTTTCAGAAAATGTAGGTAATCGTCCCGTGCATCCAGCCGCGCGTAAGAACAAATCCTCATATCTGTCTCCTATGTTTGTTAGATTCAACTATTATACCCTATCTTCATTCTATTTTTGAATTTAAACTTGCCAGATATGGGGGCTTTCCTACAGATTTTGGGACTTTGACCTTGACCACCTCTCAACTTTCTGCTAAAATGTGCCAAAAGTGTGGGCAGATGGTTAAGAAGATTTCTTTTGACCTTTCGCATTGGGTTATAACGGTTGGATCGCAATCTTTCCTCGTTGGGTAGGAAGAAAAAAGTATGAAGATTAGAGGCATTAAAACTTACAAATTCAATGTGCCTATGGGCAAACCAGTTCGTGACCCACATACCGGTGAACTGTTGGGCAGCCTTTCCAAACCGTGGTTATTCCTGAGGATTGAAACAGATGCCGGTATCGACGGTTGGGGCGAAGGCAGCGGCGAATGGTTGACACCATCGGTTGAAGCGACTCTGCACGAATGGTCAAGTCTTCTGATCGATCAGGATCCGTTGTTGGTCGTGGCACTGACTGAGGACATTACGAATCGCCTGCCGTGGAAGGGTGGGGCCGTATTTGGCACAGCCATCGCGGCGATTAACGCCGCCCTATACGACATCGCGGGCAAAGCGTGGGGCGTGCCTGTACACACCATTCTCGGTGGCAAACGGCGCGACCTGATTCGTGTCTACTGCGGCGGGAATCTGTTCTCTACGCCAGAGGAAGCGACGGACGCAGCACGGGAGGTCAAGGCACAGGGGTACGCCGGGGTCAAGAGTAACCCGCTGGAAAGCCGCACATGGCCCATGGATGAGGAAGCCGTTAACCACTCAACAGCGTGTGTCGCTGCAGCCCGTGAAGCGGTGGGACCGGATTTCGACATCCTGCTAGATACACACGGTAGCCCAACACCAGAGTTGAGTATCGAGTTCGCTCGGCGTGTTGCCCAGTTCAAACCGCTGTTTTTGGAAGAACCTGTCAAAGTAGGTTCACTTGCAGCGTTAATGGAGGTTACGCGGAAAAGCCCGGTGCCGATTGCGACTGGCGAAAAACTATTTACCGTTGGTGATTTTAAGCCGTTAATAGATAACCGGGCGTGTGCTGTCCTGCAGCCGGATGTCACGCACTGCTTCGGAATTACCACACTGGTCGATATCGCCAAATTAGCAGCGGCAGAACAGATGCTGATGGCACCACACAATGCCGGTGGTCCTCTCTGTTATGCTGCGACACTCCACGCCAATGCGGTCATGAACAACTTTCTGATTCAGGAGAGCAGCAGCCGACTCTCACTATTCGATTGTTGTGTCGAACACGATTGGACGATCAAGGATGGACACGTCAACCTCTCAGACGCACCGGGGCTGGGAATTTCGGTGAAAGAATCCGATCTTGATGACTTGCCGTATGAACCGCTGCCTTATCGACAGTATCGACACGCAGATGGCAGTTGGAAGGGGTGGTAAGTAATACGCTATATAGTAAAGTTTAGAATTATTGATACACTTTCAATGCAGAACCAACCCCCTAAATCCCCCTTATCAGGGGGACTTCGGAAACTTCGATCGGGTCAGAGTTCTTGGTAAATGTCTCCTTATTTCTCGTGTTTACTATAAATGCGTTCAGCCAGTGTGCAACAGAACCGTAAACTCTCGGAACGGATAGGAAGGGAATTGCAGCAATGATTAAACTCGGAATGATGGCGCGTGCCACGGATGAGACAGTGTTTCAAAGCCACGTCCAATTCGCACACGAATTGGAGTTGGATGTCATCGACTTCCATCTGTCGGGGTTGCCCAGAGATCCCGATTTTCTGCGTCGGATAAAGATCTTGTGCATGAAGCACGGCTTGCCCATCGGTTATCTGGGATCCGGTAGTTTTGTGGGACCGGAGGAGGAAATGCAGGATGCTATCGCACGGGGCAAGGCAGATATCGACTTGGCAGCCTTCCTATCGGCACAGCTGATCCGTGTGTTTGCAAGGTATAAATGGCCAGACACCGTCGAAGAGCAAGAAGCCTTATGGGGTCCGATGATCGCTCGTTTCCAAGAGCTCTCGGACTATGCAGCAGAGAAGGGTGTCTTCTTGGGGCTGCAGAACCATAACAACGGCAGCTTCGCGATGACGGCGGATCAGGTTTTACGCATCCTTCGAGAAACCGACCGCGAAAACTTTACCTTTATTATGGATACCGGTCAATGGTTGAATGCCATTGGGTCGCACCCACGCGGTGAGTTTGATCCGGACGTAGATCTCTACAAAGACTACTTGGAGGCGACCGCCCCATACGCAACCTACGTCCGCGCCAAGATTTACAAAATCGACAACGGCAGAGAAGAGTGGCTTGATTATGGACGGATTCTACAAATTCTGAAGGCGGTGGGCTTTAACGGTAATATGTCTATTGTATTTGAAGGCGGCGACCGCAATAGATACGATACGGACGAATGCCTCAAACTGGCGGCCAAACACCTGCGCGAATTGCTCGCTGACTACTAACCGTCAACCTGTCAGAAGTGTTCTATTTTAGGGAGAAACAGATGATTATTGATACACATTTGCACGTTTGGAGTGATGATTTCGCGCGTTATCCATTTGCCGACGGGAGCCAAGCGGCTGAAGGTGCGCCCGTCGAGTTGCTGAACGAGACGATGGCTGAGGCAGGGGTGGATAAAGCCGTTATCGTTCAGCCGATCTATTATCGCTATGACAACCGATATACAGCGGAATGCCTTCGGCGCTTTCCGGGGAAATATGCTGCGATCGGGTTGGTAGATCGTCAAGCGCCTGATGCTCCCGACCAACTTGAGCGTTTGGTCCGGGAGGATGGATTCGGGGGGCTGCGGATACATCTAGGGCGGGTTGACGACCCCGCAGAGTGGGCGGCACCCGACCAAGACCCGATATGGCAACGTGCTGAAGACTTGGGCGTCTGTTTCATTGTGTACGGTCCCGCGGCCCATCTGCCCCCTGTCGAGCCTATTATCGCCCGTTTTCCAAATGTTCCTGTTGTGCTGGATCACATCGGTGGTGCACCGACGGACGAAGATCCACCGTATCCGATTCTCAGCAATGTGCTGAACCTAGCGCGATATCCACGGGTCTACGTGAAATTCACGCCTCAATCCCATAAGTCGAAGCTACCATATCCGCACGAGGATACGTTCCCTACGTTTCGCCGTCTATATGATGCCTTCGGACCGGAACGGTTGATGTGGGGCACAAACTTTCCGGGCGTACTCAAAGGCGTTGGGTATCGCATCTGGACTTTCTTACGGATTCGGATAAGGAGTGGCTATTCAGTAAATCAGCGCTGAAGGTGTGGAAGTTTGGAGAGTAGGGTAGGAAAAAAAATGAACTGCTGAACCAATGATTTTTACGTTTCACGCATCACGTTTCACGTTATCAGCAGCCTGCAAATTAGCACCATTGGTTATTATGCACCACATTATTTTACGCGATCTCGCGAGGTATTAGAATGAATTTTGAACCTACTGATCAAGATATTGTCGTTAATGCTGACGAGCTAAGAGCGTTTGCCAGTCAATTGTATCAAAAGGCGGATGTACCGAAAGTGGATGCTGATGCTGTCGCACATTTGCAAGTTGAAACGGATCTGCACGGTATTCATTCCCACGGAACCCGTGCGCTCGCGGGCTATGTCCGGGGCATTCTGGGCGGGAGGATCAATCCCACTCCTAATCTCACGATTACCCGT
>JAGWBT010000228.1:611-5262 GCA_021295755.1 Candidatus Poribacteria bacterium | reverse complement strand
CGAGCGGTCCCCAAATCTTCGGTTGGTGTATGTATGACTGGGCAAACTCTGCCTATGTAACCACAGTGGTGGCAGGCGTCTTACCAATCTATTTCGCTACCGTGATTGTGGGCAACGGGGGTGTCCAGATTGGGAATACCGTTGTCAGCGCAGATGCCCTCTGGGGTTATCTGGTCAGTGCTTCGGCGATGTTCGTCTTTCTATTTGCCCCCGTCCTCGGCGCCATATCAGACTTCTCTTCATCCAAGAAAAAGTTCCTGATTACACTTGCTTATATGGGCAGCATCAGTGCAACGCTTCTCTACTTCTCCCAATCCGGAGATGTATGGCGAACCGCCACCCTATTTCTGATCGCACAGATCGGGTATGTGGGAGCGAATGTCTTCTATGATGCCTTTTTACCTCAGATCGCCCCCGAAGATAAAATAGATTGGGTATCCAGCAAGGGGTATTCCTACGGATACATCGGCGGTGGATTACAATTTGCCATTACATTGGGACTGGTCGCCGGCGGCGAAATTATCGGAGTTGGTCAAGGACTCGCAGCCCGCATTGGGCTGGGAATGGCAGGCTTATGGTGGGCGGGTTTTACAATCTTTACGCTCAAAAACCTGAAAGAGGCGGGGGCGATAGAAGCGATGCCGGAAAAGTACCAGTCGCAACCGAAGATAATAGCTTATGCCGCTATTGGAATCACGCGAACTCTCGCAACGATTAGAAAGGTTAGACGCTTCAAGCATCTACTACTGTTCTTAATTGCTTTTATGATCTACAACGATGGCGTTCAGACAGTTATCAGTATGGCAACGATTTATGGGACTGAAGAATTGAAGTTTTCTGCAACGGTCTTGATGATTACGTTGCTGATGATTCAGATCATCGCCGCCGGCGGTGCCTTACTATTCGGTAGGATCGCTAGCAAGATCGGGGCGAAACGGTCTTTGATGTTAACCTTACTCCTCTGGAGCGGGGTTGTCACCTACGCTTATTTTCTACATACCGTTACGGAATTCTTCATCTTGGGTGTCGTTGTAGGGATCGTGCTCGGCGGTTCGCAGGCGCTCAGTCGTTCTTTTTACGGGGCGATGATTCCCAAAGAAGCCTCGGCTGAGTTTTACGGGTTTTACTCCGTCTTTAGCAAGTTCTCAGCGATTTGGGGTCCCTTGGTGTTTGCCATCATACGGCAAGTTACTGGCACGCCAAGATTAGCCATCATTTCATTGATGGTCTTCTTTATGATGAAGAGAAAGCCAAGGAAGCCAAACGCTCCGGGGCGTTCTAGGAACTTACTTGATCTTTTATTGTTTTTTTTGACATGGCTTTTGGTGTCTTATGAGCTGCAGTTATCTCTCTAAAGGGACTGTGGGTCAGAATCGTTTCGATCCAGATCCCTTAGCACTTGCTCGATGGATTTACGAACGATTCTCTAATCAACGAAAGGATAATAAATATGGCAGGTTCGCAGGGCTCACATTCCGGAGCGGGCAACAACGCGTTCAAATCTGTCTTTATTGCCGTTTTTTTAGGAAGCGCGCTGATCATCGCGACACTGATTTTCAACGCCAAACGACCGACTCAAGAAACGGAACAGCCGAAAGCCGAGTTTGTCAGAAGTACAGGTAAGTGCGCGACGTGCCATCGGAAAGAAACATCAGCAGTTGTGCATCAATTCGAGCGCAGTCTTCACGCGGCAAAAGGGATTAACTGCCTTGACTGCCACGGTGCATTAGAAGGTCAAGAGAAGCAAGCACATCGTGGATTCATGATCGCTAAACATCTCACATCGAAAAACTGTAGTCAGTGTCATTCGACCGAATATGACCAGTTTATCAGGAGTCGTCACGCCGCGCCTGCTTGGGCGGCGGTTTTGGGTAAACAAGATTTCACGGAGGAGCAGGTTGCGTATGCCGAAACCTATCATAAGGGAGCAGTGAATCGCGCCGCGAATCAACTCGCCTCGAAAGAAGGGCAAAGCGCGACTGACGTCGGTTGTCTCGGTTGCCATGATATAGGTAAGCCGAACGCAGACGGCTCGATCGGAACATGTACTGCCTGTCACGCACGACACTCCACATCAATCGCACTTGCCCGTGAGCCAGAAACGTGCGGGCAGTGTCACATGGGTCCCGACCATTCACAAATTGAGATCTATCATGAATCAAAGCATGGTGTGCTTTACAACGCTCAGAAACACGATCTGAATCTCAATGCTGACCCGAAAAAACTCACCACAGCGGATATGTCCATACCGACCTGTGCTACCTGCCACATGAGCGGCTTGGAAGGCTTGAAGGTAACGCACGATACAACCGAGCGTCTTTCGTATTGGCTCTTTGCTGCTGTCTCCGATAAGCGTCCGACGTATCAGCGAGGACAAGACGCGATGAAAGAAACCTGTTTGAAGTGCCATACTCAACCGCACGTAGACAGATACTATCAGGAAGCCGAAGGGGTTGTCCAAGCCACCAATGTCAAAATTGCCGAAGCCGAAACGCTGATGGCATCCCTCCGCAAAGAAGGGTTACTGACACCGGAACCCTTCGATGAAGCGATTGAGTTTCTCTATTTTGACCTGTGGCATTACTATGGACGAACAGCAAAACATGGGGCTTTCATGGGCGGTGCGGACTTTGTGCAGTGGCACGGAAATTACGAACTCCTGTTGAAGATGACCGAAATGAAAGAGATAGCTGCCCAACTCCGAGAAAACCGTGCGAAAAAGTAAGTGGTTTCACAAATACGCGCTCGCTCTTGAACTTTTTGTGACGGCGAATCTGGCATTTCTTGCCTTTGATGTGTTTATCGCTCACTCGGTCAACGCCTTTGCCCATTGGGGTGAGTGGATTCCGTTTCTATTTTCGATCATCGCTTCATTGCTCCTGTTTTTGGCACTGTTGATCGGGAGTAGCGGTCTGTGGTATTTGGGCGGATTAGGCGTTGGCTGGAGCTCAGTCGGCATTGGTATCGGAGGGATGCTGTTCCATCTTGAGAGCCAATTTTTCGCTGATTTTACCATCAAGAGTCTTGTTTATACCGCACCCTTCGCCGCACCGCTCGCTTTTTGCGGATTAGGGCTGCTCTTGATTATGAACCGTATGGTTCATGGTGAATCAATCGAGTGGGGAAAATGGATTGTGTTCATGGCGTTGGGTGGATTTTTCGGTAATTTTGTGCTTTCACTTTGCGACCACGCACAAAATGGATTCTTCAAGCCAAGTGAGTGGATTCCGATATTTACCAGCGCAATCGCTGTCGGTTTTTTAATGACGGCTCTCCTACAGCCAATCAATTTGCCGTTTCTTAAAGTCTGTGGTGCCATTTTGATGGTAAACGGGCTCGTTGGTGTGTTGGGGTTTTATCTGCACCTATCGGTTGATTTGCAAAGTGCTGAATTGAGCGCGAGAGATAAATTGATCTACGGACCTCCCTTATTCGCGCCCCTGCTATTCACGGACCTAGCACTGCTTGGGATGCTAGGAATCTGGCATCTTGCCCGTAAGTTGCAAGAAATTCGATAGTCAGAAAATACGGCAGTACACTGGCAGGACAAACCGATCTTCATTTAATTCAGCGGAAATAATCGATGAAAATCCTGTTTCGCATGTGCCGTATTCCCAAAGCGATTTTCATCTGTATTCATTGGGTAGAGATCGGAGGAGGATGGGTAAACTACTCCCCTTTCACCAGTTGGGCTGCCTCGTAGACCGCAGGTCTTGCCTCATCAACGGTACAGCTAGCAGAAGCCCTAGCCCTATCCGCCACCTCTCTTTTGACCTCCGTGACAATCATCCCTTCGTCTGGGAGATATTCATCAATCAGCTGCCCGCTAGGATCTATCGCCAAGCATAGCCCCGGAAACCAAGCATTGCCACTGTGCCCCGACTGATTCGCATAGAATATATGGAGGGCATTATCAACCGCACGTCCCGGTAGCAGTTGCATCGCCAACTCCTTGTGAGACTCGGCTTGCTCACGCTGATCTCCATTATTGGCCACTACCGCCAACAGGGATGAAAAAGAGTTCCGCCCCCTTCTGCGCCGCGCCCCGAAAAAGTTCGGGGAAACGCAAATCGTAGCAGATCCCCACACCAAACGTCCACCCCTGCGAAGCAACCACCGGGAACGTATCGCCGGGCACAAACCATTCCCGCTCATTCGGATTGGGCAGATGAAGTTTTGAAAACGTTGCCAGATACCCCTCAGCTCCGACGATGAGTGCACTATTACGAAGTTGCTCACCGAACGGCTCAATCGTACCAACCACCAGTGTCATCTGTAGTTTGCGAGCGAGGGACTCTAGGAATGGCACCGACTCCTCTGCTGCCGCTGCAGCAATCTTCCGCGCCTCCTCAAACGTCAGGTCAGACTTGTTCATTGATCCGGTGATACACTCTTCCGGCAAAATCCCGAAGTCGGCTCCTTGCGCGTGTGCTTTGTGTGCCCATTCTGCGACGCGCTCCAAGTTTGCTGACGGATCGCCCATGACGCTGTGCATTGCGACCGATGCGACTCGGACTGTATCCTTGTCCATACTATTTCCTCATCAGAATTCTTCGGGCTGGAGCCCCCACACTTTAGTGTGTGGGAGGACATCCCGTCTTCTTTTTGGTTGAAACATATTGTGAGTATGTTAAAATCGTCTTGTCCTTGG
>JAGWBT010000228.1:0-403 GCA_021295755.1 Candidatus Poribacteria bacterium | reverse complement strand
CAAGCCAACGCTTTGCCAGATTTAAAGCAAGAATCTGAGGCTTATGCCGGTCTTCACAGCGACGTTCTGCAAGATGCGATTCGCCGTTTGGATAAAGCATACAAAGCATTCTTCGGTCGTGTCAAAACGGGTGATAAACCGGGCTTGCCGCGCTTCAAAGGCAAAGGCCGGTATCGGTCAATGACTTTCAGCCACTTGGCAAATCGACTGATTTGCAATGTCGATAGAAAATATGCCCGTGTGGTTGTCCCCAAAGTCCGACACTTGAAGGTTCGCTATCACCGCCCGTTGCCGGAGGGCAAAATTAAGACGTTGACCATTTCCAAGAAGGCGTCCGGTTGGTATGCCACAATCGTCGTTGAGGTGCCAGCCCCGGTGGAAGTCTCCGTTAATACCACGCTGG
>JAGWBT010000227.1:5200-5993 GCA_021295755.1 Candidatus Poribacteria bacterium | reverse complement strand
AGCTAAAGGAGCTTAACCTCCGAGACAACCAGATCCGCGATATCGCTCCTTTGGCAAACTTAATTCAGCTAGACAAGCTCTATCTCGATAGAAACATGATTGTGGATCTGAAGCCGTTGGTAGATAACCCTGGACTGGTCGATGATACCCGTGAAGACTTCGACTGGGCAGGAGATACCGTCACCGTGAGCGGTAACCCCTTGAGCGATGTTTCGCGTAACGTATACATTCCCGCGTTGCAGGCGCGGGGAGTGAATGTGAGACACTAGGCGGGATCAGCTTGTCACAGAGCCTCTTTTTGAAGCCCGTAGGTTGGGTTGAGCGGTGAGCGTGAAACCCAACGCACTAAAAGTAGTAGGCATACTCCGTATGCCGTAACCTCTAACGACTATTGGCTGAACTACTAGGCGATAAAGACCAAATCCAAGATGTTGACCACACCACAAAGAAAGTGAGGTATCACCCAATGCGATTGAATTCTGCGAGACCAATAAAAGCCCTTACTCCGAAAGAGCAAGAAGGACTTAGGAAGCTGCTCTTTCCTACGGAGCAGCCAGAAGTATTTGCGAGGAGTGGAACGGACTATAACCCGCACGGACTCCATGTGTCGAATACAGACGACAAACCCCGTAAGGTGGACCCTATGATGCAGCGCTTTTCGAGCTATATCACCTCTTCATGTATGAATTTCAGCAGTGGCATGAAGAACTGCGACCGAGTCGTTCAAGTTCTACTCTAGTTGATAAGGAGGTATCTAGTGAAAACCGTCAGAATCACACTCCTCGGCTGCCTG
>JAGWBT010000227.1:0-5101 GCA_021295755.1 Candidatus Poribacteria bacterium | reverse complement strand
CACAATGCCATAATACCGTCCCCCGCGCTTCTTAGTTTGGTTTTGTAGATCTGAGATTGTGTAGTGTTCAGCGCATCCTTATCAAGGGCGTTGGTCGGGATTCGGAGATCCTTCCTACAGGAGAATTAAATGACCCGGTGACAGATAGGGGCACAGGGTCAGGCACGGCTCCTCCCTTCATAACCCCCTAATAATATCCGCTCCCTCCGTCCTACCCAGCTCCGTGAGTCGCCAAGTGAGCCACGTCCGTTCCCCCGGAATCCGTTCAGCGATCCCCAAGCTCTCCAGCGTAACCTGCTTCGACTGCGATGGCTGGCACATCAAAGGGCGGGTGCAGTTGAAGCCGACCGCTTTCTCAATCGTCGCGCGATACACCGGCTCCGATTGAACTTCAAGGAATCGATAGATTTCGAGCATTTTGTCTATCGTCCCCCGTTCCAGCCCTTTCGGTTTACCTTTGACCCCGTTTGTAGGGGCACTGCCGCGTGTGGAATACGAATCTGTGATCGGCTGCGTGCTCGGCTCCAACTCGCGGAGGAAGAAGGCGTCACGGATCCCGTCTTTGAACTCCAGGATAATCGGGTCGTCGCACGGGCAAGGGATCAGTTTCCCAATTCCACCCGTCTTAACGACACGGTAAGTCAGTGATTGGGACATAATCGCTCCTTTCTGATGCGTAGAAACAGATAATACGTAAGGACTTGACAGACCGTACGCATTACGTTTTACTTATTATTCTTTTCTGAGTTATCCACAGGTTATCCACAATTTGCGGCATTTTGACACCGATGTCAAAATGCCGCAAAATTAAAATCGCCGAAACCCTTGTGATTATTGAGTCCGGCGAGTTATCCACAATCGTCTAATAAAGCTTTAAGAACTTCCTAATAAAAATTTAATATCCGGCAGCCTAGAAAATTTGGTTAAGGGGAAGAAGATTAGTTCATTGAAGTTACGGCACACGGAGAGTGCCTACTACTATAGGGTGCATTGGTTCATTAGAATTGAGCTAGGTTTCACAGTCCCCGACGATACACCTGTCGCCCCGTTGGGGTTGGTGAGATGCCGCTGGTGGAGGGTACAGATTTTGTTAAGGGGTGCGTTTGCCTCTTTTAATTCTCGTTGCGTTTTCATGGTTGAAACTGCTATAGTGTTTATATGCCTACATGAAGGGAACAAGGAGGAGTCGCTATGAAAACCACACAGACCCACGCTGACCCAAAGACTGATACTGAAAACACGTTAGTTCGGGGTGTTGAAGCCCATAAAGTGGGTGAAGCCGAGCAGATTCTGAAGGAATTTCAACGGGCAGTCAGCCAGATACCGGAAGTCCAACAAGTTGTCTATAAACAATATAAGAAAAGCATTGAGTTCATCGTTACCGTTGACCGTATCCGACGAGAACTCTCCGGCCAGCTATCTCAAATTGAATTCCGATTCTACGATGAGTACACTGATTGGTTCTTTAACTTTGAACATATTGGTATTCGCACTTTTTCCGAATGGCCTCTAGACGGATACGTTAATCTGTTCAGTCGTGAATCATAATGCCGACCTTTGAAGAACACCGTCAAAAATGCGACATAGCTAAATCTACTCAACTCACTCTACAGGCAGCGGATCCACACGAACACGCAGATTGGATTGTTATCACCGCTTTCTATCAAGCATTACACTGGGTTGATGCATTTTTTGCCCTTGATAACTACCACCCAGGGGGCACAGTAAACGTAAGAATGCTGTCTACCGACATGAAGATCTTAGACCAATCCGTGGTAGCTATGCTAACCTCTACAACGCGAGTATCTATGCTCGGTATGAACCGGCAACCTTCAAAGAGACACCCGATATAGTCGAAGCATTGCTTGAGGAAGATTTGGCTTCGATAGTCACACATATATAGTAAACACGAGAAATAAGGAGACAAAGTCCCCCTGACAAGGGGGATTTAGGGGGTTGGTTCTGCATTGAAAGTGTATCAATAATTCTAAACTTTACTATAAATGAGTTAATTGACCAATCCCAAACCTGAAACTTTTACTCCGCAATCGGGGCATATAGATCCAGTTTCTCTTGGAGATGCCCGAATCCCTTCGCTTTCGGATAGAACCGCTTCTCCTTTGCACGTTCCACTATTAATGCCTCATAGAGCCTGCACACCGCTCCAAACGGCAACGGTGCCGTCCTGCCCTCCGATTTCTCGTTAATCCGCTCCCGCAACGCCTGATAAAAGTGCCGTTCCTTCTTTTCGTAACTCTGTTGAGCAGCTAACTTCTGGATCAAGCCTTGATGCGGGATAACCCCCATAAAGTCGCCCGACTCTTTCATGAAGATTAGCCCCGCCGCCTCCAGTTCTGCGACCCCTCGATAGACACTCCTGAGCGTAATCCCCCAATACTCCGCGATCCGCGAGTAGCTGAGCCGGTGCGTGATGCCGCTGGCGAGATTGCAGTTGAAGTTGATGTAGAGATACACCTTCATCGCAGAGTAAGAGAGTTCTGTGCCGATCGCATGTATCGCGTTTTCGTGAATACGCGTGTACCGCAGCGCGACGGTTCGTTCCTCTCCGTTTTGGGGGTTAGTAAGGTTCATTCAATCCTCTCTGTGCAACGGCTGTTTAATCTTTCAGGGATCGCAGATGGTCGTAAAAGTAGGTGAAGCCGTGGAAGGTGACCTGAGCCTGATGTAGCAGGGAATTCAGGGCACGGTTCGTAAGGGACTTGGGAAAGCCGAGTGCGTCGAGGTCCTCGATCCGGGCGGGAGCAGCATAAAGCCGAGCCAAGATTGCCTGTTGGCACCGGTCTGCTTCGTGCTGCAGCTTTTCCTTGAATCCGATTTCGATGGAAGTCGCTCTTGGTCTGGACATTGTTCCTCCTCCCCAGCTTTGAACCGGACGATCCGATCCGCAAAAATCTCCCGCGACTGAAACATCGCCTGTACCTCCGCCGCTGCAATTGCCCATTCACGTTGGGAACAGCCGGACATTTTTCGGCCTAATCGCTGATCGGACTGTGAATCTTCGTCGCTGTGAAGGTTGGCACAATTTGTGGTGTCAGGAGCGGCTGTGCCGAACCGCTTGGCATAATACCACCGCACATCGTCACCAGACACCCCATGCTGTTCCAGTTGAGTACGCATCGCGTTCAGAAACCCGAAGAACCGCCGGCGATCCACGGCGCGATCATCGGGCGCTGGCGGCGGTGGTGCCGAAGGGTTCTCGTCCGTCGGGGCGACCGTCGTAACCCATCGGTGCCCTTTCGGCCCATTAAAGAAAATCGTCCTCATCTCTCTTGTCTGCGAAGACCTCCGCGAATCACCACGAATCAAAAAGATTAGCGAAGATTGGCGTAGATTAGCGGATGCTTTCTACACCTCTATTCACGTTTCACGTCCGGAACCCATACCAGTCGCCCATCAATTGTTACAACAGAGCCGTCGAATGATCCGTTCGGACACCATCAGGGTTTGGCTCAGTTTTGTGATTTCAGCTTCTCGGAACCGGCGTCGATTCTTCAGCTTGTTGCAGAACGACTGCTCGGAGATGCCCAAGCACTCGGCGATATAGTTTTTGCGGAGTCCACTCTCGTTGATGAGTGTCTCAAGTGAAAAGTCCACTTTTCGGATTGCTCCTTGAAAAATTTGCGGAAGTGTGCAATAATATAGTTTCAGTGGAAAACTGTCGCCCCGTTTGGGCGTAAATCTTACTACACACTTCCTTATTAGAGAATTATATCACTAAAAGGGGAGTTTGTCAATATGGTTTTATGGTGAAGTGAATAATTTCTCTTGAGGTGATATTATGAGTCTGTTAATTGATGAACTGATGTTGGAGTGTAAGCGGAAGGGGATAAAAATTACGCAAAAGGACTTGGCGGAAGCCGCTGGGATTGGGCAGACCGCCATCCATAAAATTGTTCGCGGGGATACGCAGGCACCGAAGCCGCAGATCCTGGTGGCGATCGCGGATTGCTTTACGGAAGCACTCAATCGGCGGATCACGGTCGATGACCTGATTGCGAAGGACGATTCGCCCCCTCGAACGTTGGCAACCCTTCGGAACCCGTTCAAGATTGGTAACTGGACGCACTTGGACGAGGCGGAACCGGTGACCGATGACGATTTCGTCGCGGTGCCTGTCTTGGGCGACATCCCGTGCGGTGACTTGGATCAGGTGGGTCAAGGAGATATTGTGGGTTATCAGCATGTATACCGAGACAAAATTGGGAGAGGTCGGTTCTTTCTGCGTGCCAGAGGCGACTCAATGGCGCCGCTCATCCTCGATGGCGATCTGCTCCTCATCGAGCCGGGACCGGAGTGGAACAACAAGACGGTTGTCGCTGTGTATATGGATGGGCATGTGACGTGTAAACGACTCTACCTCTACGATCACAGCGCGGCGTTGGTGTCCGCGAACCCGAACTATGCGCCGATTGTTGTCACGGAGGAGATGATTATCCTTGGGCGGGTGATAAAGATTGAACGGAACTTGGTGGAGGGGTGGCAGCCGTAAGGGATTTATGATAGTTGAGCTGTGTGATGTATAGTTCTGACTGTTAGACACTTTTCAATATTCTACTTCGATACGAGGTGTATAGATGTCCCAAGAAAATAGTTGGTTCAATCCTCCGCCTGATGACGCGGTGTTATGGCGATATATGGACTTTACCAAATTTATGTCTATTCTAGCAGAGAAATCCTTGTTTTTTACTAGAGTAATCTAAGTTGCTAGTTATTAAAAATCCATCAGAACCTGTAGGTCGAGATTCAACCTACAGAAATGATACAATTCGTACGGGGATTAGGGGTTGTTGGTTTGAATATGCCGACAACTAGCAACTTGCGTTAGAGTAACGCAAGTTGCTAGTGTTTATGTAACGATGAGTGTAATCATAGTAGCTAAGAGAAATAAAACGACTTTTATCTCAAACCCAGCGGCAGTGACCGCATGAATAGAGCGAGGTAGGCTGAACTTACCCCCATCCTTTAGACAGCCAAGGGGTATATTTAAGGTGGCAAATCAGGCTGTCTGTGTCCGGGTAAAACGCCAGAAATTATTGGAAATAGACCTCGTGTGGTGTTCGATAATTAAGTGCTTGATGAA
>JAGWBT010000226.1 GCA_021295755.1 Candidatus Poribacteria bacterium | reverse complement strand
TAACATCTCGGAGTGGTATATTGATCAATCATGACAATCTTGAGGAGTTTTCTGATCCAGTCAACTATGACATGGAGGATGCTAGCGATACAGGTATTGCGTTTTACACCGCTCTAGCACAAGAGACCGGCGGTCCTGTGCTCGAAGTCGCCTGTGGTACAGGTCGTGTCAGTATCCCGATTGCACGATTGGGCTTTTCTGTAACCGGTTTAGATATCGTACCGGGAATGATAGAGCGGGCGCGTAATAAATCTGTTGGCTTGCCTACGCGCTGGGTTGTGGACGACGCTCGTACATTTGATCTCGGTGAACAATTTCGACTCATCTTTTTGACTGGCAACGCTTTTCAGGCGTTTTTGACAAACGCCGATCAAGAAGCACTGTCGCAATGTGTGTATGCACATTTACACGAAAAGGGATTGTTCGCTTTTGAAATGCGTAATCCGATTTTCCCTTACTCCCGGACTCCAGAAGGGCTATTTGTGCCCCTTGAAACGAATGTGGAGGAACAAGATTGGTCCTCCTTTATCGATATAAGTGGGCACGAAGTGCGCGTGTCGAGAACTTACGTATATGACCATGCGGCTCAGATCCACCACTGGACGACCTACAAACGCTGGCACGAAGGTGAAGAGGAGCATACCAAGATCACGCGTACTGCGTTGCGCTACACCTTTCCACAAGAACTTGCAGCGCTGCTGCACTATAACGGCTTCAGTATCGAACGGCAGTATGGCGATTGGAATCTAGAACCGCTGACCGCTGATAGCCCTAGCATCATATCAGTCTGCTGCAAGCAAGACTGAGTTGGAGGATTGACATGGATAAATACCTGCGTCCCACGGACGTGATGGATTATAACCACCCCGAAGTTCAAGATCTCGCGCGTACTCTAGGAGACGGAATATCAGAGCAAACGACGATCGCAAAACGCTGCTTTGAGTGGGTCCGAGATGAAATCAAGCATAGCGGTGACTTCAAGATGAACCCGACAACCTGCACCGCGTCCGAAGTATTGCGTCATAAGACAGGATGGTGTTTTGCTAAAAGCCATCTGCTAGCTGCGCTCTTAAGGGTAAACCGCATACCTGCCGGCCTGTGTTATCAACGGCTCACACAAAACGGGAAGGCTCCTCCCTTCACACTACACGGTTTGAATGCAGTTTTGCTGCCTGAATTGGGATGGTACAGAATAGATCCAAGAGGCAACAGAAGCGGGATAGACGCTCAATTCGATCCGCCCAACGAGAAATTAGCCTGGCCTATAGCCGTTGAGGGAGAAAGGGATCTCCAAGGTGTATGGGCAGATCCGCTGCCGTCGGTTCTTGCTGTCCTGAGGGACTATGATACTTGGGAGGAGGTTCGCAATTATCTGCCAGACATGCCCTTTCAGGGACGAGATATTCGATATCAGGCAGTCATCCTAAAGAATCACCACGTCCTCTTACTGAAAATCGAAGAGGAAGGCAAGGCGGTTTGGATAATTCCCGGAGGCGGGCGGGAGGGTTCGGAATCCGAAGAAGAATGCGTGATACGAGAGGTGCGGGAAGAGACGCATCTCCAAGTAGAAGTAGAGCGACTCATTCTGGACGAGAAGGTCCCGCAAGACCCCCTCTACGAGCAACACAAGACGTACCTATGCCAGATTGTCGAAGGTGTGGCGCGACCTGGGATTGAACCCGAGTTAGGTGACGCAGCATCTCCAATAAAGGATATCGGCTGGTTTGATCTCCGAGCGGTAGATTCTTGGGATGCACTTGGTGCGACTCCGCCCTTTGCCTTCTCGCTCCTAAAACGGATCAGGGGAAAGCTAGGTTATGCAAGAGAAACATGAAACAGTTGAAGAAGCCTTGCAATCAATATTGCCTTTGACTGAATTTGTTCTTTCCGTAACAAAATAAGTTCCTCTGCACACCATTCGGCGTTTACAGACCGTGAAAATTTGGACGAAATGGCAAGAGGAGAAATGACCTCGACTAAAACCAACAAGACACCCAACGATGGCACCGCCTTCGTAAGCGGCATTGATTTAGCTCGGATGTTCTACATTGACGTTGTACGCCCGCTCATAGAAGGGCAATCTCACAGTGCAGCAAGGCTAGGTTCAGGGTCAGATGTCCTCGGTTTTGATACTCCTCGATCAACAGATCACGGCTGGGGACCACAATTACACCTTTTTGTGGCAGCCTCTGAGGCAGACGCCGTCCGCAAGATTATCAATTCCAACCTACCAGAGGAGTTTCACGGATGGCCCGTGTACTTCGGTTGGGATGAGGTCGCCGTCCAGCACCATGTGCACGTCGTACCCCTTGAGGAATGGCTTAAATCGCATCTGGGATTTGACCCACAAGTGGATATCACGATCCAGAACTGGCTTACAACACCACAACAGCTACTGCTAGAAGTAACAGCGGGTGCGGTCTTTCACGATCCCGATGGAGATTTGAAACGAGTTCGCAGTAAACTGGAATGGTATCCAAACGATATTTGGCTATGGCTCTTGGCTTGTCAGTGGCGTCGGATCGCTCAAGAAGAGGCGTTTGTTGGCCGTACGGCTGAAGTCGGCGATGAACTTGGCTCACGAATCCTGACAGCCCGAATTGTGCGCGATCTCATGAGGCTCTGTTTGCTTATAGAGCGGCGATATGCACCGTACAGCAAGTGGCTGGGCAGCGCATTCCGAAATCTACGCATTGCCTCTGGACTCACCCCGCATTTGGATGCAGCACTCAAGGCGACGGACTACCCTACCAGAGAAGCGGGACTCTGTTCCGCCTACGAATATATTGCACGCTGTTACAACCGACTGAACCTCACTCCTCACGTTGATCCCGAAACCCGTCTATTTTATAAACGTCCCTTTCGGGTGATCGGAGGAGATCGATTTGCTGAGGCGTGCTTGGCAGCCATC
>JAGWBT010000225.1 GCA_021295755.1 Candidatus Poribacteria bacterium | reverse complement strand
TCTTCGCGTTGCTTCGAATTAAGCGACATGCTCCACCGCTTGTGCGGCCCCCCGTCAATTACCTTGAGTTTTAACCTTGTGGCCGTACTCCCCAGGCGGGGTACTTAATGCGTTAGCTACAGCACAGGAGGAATCAATACCCCCTACACTTAGTACCCATCGTTTACGGCTTGGACTACCGGGGTATCTAATCCCGTTCGCTCCCCAAGCTTTCGTGTACTCAGCGTCAGTATCGGACCAGAAAGCTGCCTTCGCCATAGGTGTTCTATAAGATATCTACGCATTTCACCGCTACACCTTACATTCCACTTTCCTCTTCCGTACTCAAGCCACACAGTTTCGAGCGCAGTTGCTTGGTTGAGCCAAGCCATTTCACACTCGACTTATGTAACCGCCTACACACGCTTTACGCCCAGTAAATCCGGACAACGCTTGCCCCCCACGTATTACCGCAGCTGCTGGCACGCAGTTAGCTGGGGCTTTCTACTATGGTACCGTCAAGCTAGCAAGCTTATCACCTACTAGCGATTCTTCCCATAACACAGAGGTTTACAATCCGAAGACCTTCATCCCCCACGCGGCGTCGCATCGTCAGGGTTGCCCCCATTGCGAAATATTCTCGACTGCAGCCTCCCGTAGGAGTTTGGGCAGTGTCTCAGTCCCAATGTGGCTAATCATCCTCTCAGACTAGCTACCCATCGTAGCCTTGGTGAGCCGTTACCTCACCAACTAGCTAATAGGACGCAGGCTCATCTATGAGTGGCAGATCCGAAGACCCACCTTTCATTGGATATCCCGAAGGAACTCCAATGGTATACGGTATTAGCGGCCCTTTCGAACCGTTATCCCGATCTCAAAGGTAAATTACCTACGCGTTACTCACCCTTTCGCCACTTTCCTCAGCGGCCGAAGCCACTGATTCTCGTACGACTTGCATGCCTAATCCACGCCGCTAGCGTTCGTCCTGAGCCGGTATCATACTCTCCAATAAGTCTTAAAGAAAAACCAGCCTAACCGTTAAGGTTAGGGGAGGAATTTCTAAGTCGACAGGAGGACTATGTACATTATACAAGCCCTATCAAGTAACAGAAACTATTTAGCTTTCAAAGAGCATCTTTTAACCTTCCTTAACGGAAGCGAATGGGATTATAACATACCGCTCCCACCCTGTCAAGGGAAAAGACATATTTTTTCCCTATTTAATACAAATCCTTTTCACAGGCAGATAAACCGCCGCTAACCGCCGGTACGAAATGGATGTTCGCCGCTTCGCCTATCGGTTGATGCATCCCTTCACGAGTCATAACACCATCAATATATACTGAAATGCTAGGACGAATCCGATCGCCATCGCAGAGGCGATCCTTGAAGCCGGGGTAGGCGGCTTCGAGATTATTCACCACCTCCCGCAGCGTCTTCCCTTCCACAACCACTTGGTTTGCGCCGTCGGTTAGTTTCTGCATGAGTGAGGGAATTGCAATCGTTGCCATGGCACAATACACCTTCCGTGAATTAAAATGAATCAGGGATATGAAGCCCTGATAAGAACCCCATATCCCTGATTGTAGTTTTAGATCCACCAAGTTCGAGAAACCGGGCGGATCTGAAATGCTAAAATTTACGCCTATATACCTAAATCTTGCCCATCGTCTTGAGGACACGACCCGGCGACATCGGCAATTCTTTCATCCGAACACCGACCGCACGATAGACCGCATTTGCAATCGCAGCAGGCGGTGCGATGATTGGTGTTTCGCCGACGCCCCTAACACCAAAGGGATGACCCGGGTTAGGAACCTCAACAATGACAGCGTCGATCATCGGCAGGTCAAGACAGGTCGGTATACGGTAATCGAGGAAACTGGCGTTGGTCATCTCGCCTTTTTCGTTGTAGATATATTCCTCGTTTAACGCCCAACCGATACCTTGGACCGCCCCGCCCTGTATCTGTCCTTCGACATAGCTAGGGTGGACTGCCTTGCCAGCATCTTGGGTCGCCGTATAACGCAAGATGTCAATCTTGCCGGTATCTGGATCGACTTCAACATCAACAACGTGTACACCAATTGACGGACCGGGTTGATTTGGATCCGCAGTGCCGCGTCCAACGACGGGACCACCGGTCTCGTCCAACCTCGCTGCCAAGCCCTTGAAGTCAACTTCGTGTTCTTGGCCATTAACGGTACTAAATACGCCATCCGTAAATTGTACTGCATCCGTATCGACTTCCCACAGTTTCGCAGCGCGTTCAATCATCTGCTGCTTGACATCCTGTGCAGCCTCATAAGCAGCGTACCCGGTTGCAAAAGCGGTGCGGCTACCCCCTGTAACAGCGGTGTAACCCACAGAATCGGTATCCGCGACGCTAGGCGTGACAGACTCGGCGGAAATGCCCAGAACTTCCGCAGCCTGCATCGCAATCGATGCGCGTGTGCCACCGATATCGGTTGACCCTTCCACTAGACTGATTGTCCCATCGGCAGTTACGTTAATCACGACACTCGATTTCATGCCGAAGTTCGGCCAATAGCCGGAAGCAACGCCACGTCCTCTATTCTCACCTTCAAGCGGTGCAGAATAGTGTGGATGATCCTTTGCGGCTTCAACCGTTTCGACGAAACCAACATGTGGAGTCGGAGGACCATCAACACGGATATCCCCCTCTTTCGCACTATTGAGGATACGGAATTCGAGTGGATCCATCCCGATCTTCTCACAAATCTCGTCGATGACAGTTTCAGCAGCAAATGCAGCATTTGTTGCACCAGGCGCACGATATGCGGCGGTCTTCGGCTTATTGACGACCACATCATATCCATCAACCTGTCCATTCTCAACTTTGTAGGGCGAGAAGACGCAGAACGCCGCTGCCCCAACCGGTGAGCCGGCATACGCACCCGCTTCAAACGCAAGATAGGCTTCCGCAGCGGTAATGCGTCCATCATTCGTTGCGCCCATCTTCACACGCACGTACGAACCTGGGGTTGGACCTGTGCCTTCAAAGACATCCGCTCGACTCATTAGGACCTTGACAGGTTTGCCTGTTTTCATGGAAAGCATCGCAGCGATCGGCTTGATGTAAACATTAATCTTCCCACCAAAGCCGCCACCAATCTCCATCGGCACAACCTTAACTTTTGAGACGGGGAGCTGGAGAATCTCAGACACCTGCTCTCGAACAGCGAATGCCCCCTGCGTACTGCACCAGATTGTCAACTGCCCATCAGGATTGTATAGCGCAGTCGCATTGTGGGGTTCGATATAGCCTTGATGCACAGTCTCTGTCGTATACTCTTGCTCAACAACCACATCGGCTTCGGCATACCCTTTTTCGAGGTCGCCTTGCTTGTGCTGGAAGTGACTCGCAACGTTGCTCGGCTTATCGGACTTTTCCCCCATCTCATCGGTTCGCATGTCCTCGTGCAGAAGCGGTGCATCTTCCTTCATCGCGTCAAGCACTTTGATCACCGGCGGCAGCACCTCATACTCAACATCAATGAGTTCAAGCGCCTCTTCAGCAGTATGGGGGTCAATCGCCGCAACCGCTGCGACCTGATGTCCTTTGTACAGCGCCTTATCGCCTGCCAGTACGTTATCTTGGAGATCCTTCACACTGGCTGCGCCCTCTCCAAGATCCGCGATCTTATCTTCGACCGAAGGAAAATCCTTCGCCGTTACAACTGCCCTCACGCCGGGATACGCTTCCGCACGGCTCGTATCAATTGACTTTATCCGCGCATGGGCATGTGGACTGCGCAGAACCCTGCCGTGTAACAGTCCTACCGCTTGGAAATCTGCACCGTAAAGGGCGCGACCTGTAACCTTATCAACACCATCGTGACGGATGGGACGAGTCCCAACGACCTTGTAGTCTTTCTTTTCTGCCATTATGCACCTGCATCTTGGACAGCACGTACAATTTTATCGTATCCAGTACAACGACACAAATTGCCCGCTAGCCAATAGCGGATTTCATGCTCAGTTGGATGCGGATTTTGATCTAACAATGCTTTTGCCGCCATGATAAAGCCGGGCGTGCAAATACCACACTGGAGGGCAGCATTTTCTAAAAACGCATCTTGAATCGGATGAAGCTGGTCCGGCTCGGCGATTCCTTCAATTGTCTCAAGCGATTTCCCTTCGAGTTCAGCACCAAGCACCAAACATGAATTGACCAGACGCCCATCAAGAATCACGCTGCAGGCACCACAGTTGCCATTATTACAACCCTCTTTGGCACCTGTCAGATGAAGTACGTCTCGCAAGACCTCAAGCAAACTCTGGCGAGTTAATTGTTGTTTGAACGTGGACTTTTCTAGGCATCTATTTTTATGCCTCCTTCACTCGTTGAATTGCACCGTTTAAGGCACGACGTGTCAACACACCGACAAGATGTGTTCTCTGTTCAGCCGTTCCACGCATATCGCTGATTGGACTGGCAATCGCTTGCGCCGCCTCAGCAGCAGCGTTAATCGCTTCATCGGAAATTTCCTTGCCGACAAGTGATGCACCTGCTTCTTCAGCAAGCAACGGTGTGGGCGCAACAGCAGCAAGGCCGATTCGCGCGGAGACAATGGACGTCTTCGTATCGTCGAGAACAACCGACGCACCAGCACCGACAACTGCGATGTCCATTTCATTGCGTGGGATGAAACGGAGGTAAAACGAACTCGAATTTTTCGGTGGCAGAGGAATCTTGAATGAAACAAGAAGCTCTCCGTTTTCTAAGACAGTTTGCCCTGGTGCTGTGCAGAACTGCTCTACAGGAATCTCGCGCGCTGATCCATTTGGACCAGCAATTGCACAAATGGCGCCCAACACTATCAGCGGTGGGATCGTATCCGCAGCGGGAGAGGCATTGCACAAATTACCACCAACGCTTGCCCGACCTTGAATCGCAGTTCCACCAATAATCTTAGCAGCATCAATCAGTCCAGGATATGCGGCGGAGATGGCATCGTCCGCGTAAATCTTATGACAGGGAACAGCCGCACCGAGGTCTAAACCGGTGTCAGGGGAATATGAAAGCACATTAGTCTCAGGAAGGTCCTTGATATCCACCATCCGTTCCAACTGCCGACGGTTCTCCCGAACCATAACGATGAGATCTGTTCCGCCGGCCAAGGGTTTTGCTTGATCACCTTTTTGGGCGAGCAAGGAGGTAGCTTCAGCTACAGTTTTTGCGGGAACATATTCAAACGCTCGCAAAGTATCAATCTCCTTTCAAAATGAGGAATTTTATCACATTTAATACCCAACGCGGGTATCGGAAAATTTAGCAAAGAGTAATTGCACACTTTATCTTAATCAAAAGTATCTAAAATGTCAACAGAAAAAATCTATCAACTTTCGGATAATCGTTTTTCAGATAAAAGTTTATCGCTCATGTTAAGAATTAGTGCAACAGCAACCGAGTTTTCGTAGGGGTTGGGTCACCCAACCCTTACGGCGAGCGGGGGAACCCCGCCCCTACGATTTCGCTTCATATTTTGCACTTTCTTTTTACATGAGCCAAGTTTATTATAGTAAAGTTTAGAATTAATTGGACACTGTGTACCGGCGAGGTTAGCAAACCTCGCCTACCGGGGATGGGAAAATACGGGCTATCACCCCGGTAGGTGCGATTTCTAACCGCATCGGCGCAGTTGGAAACAGCGCCTACCAAACATGGGGAGCGAAAGTTCTATTTATCTTTAGAATCCACTATAATTGAGAGGGGCTCATAAGTCGCTTTCGATGTGGCAGGCAGGACCAAGACCTGCCAAACACCATCCTCGATAGCGTGGCACGAATATGCCACGCCCAGATCCAGTGATAACGTGCCTTGAGCAATGAACACCCTACGCTTTTAGGAGCGAATTTGCGGTTGTAATTTGGCAGGGGAAAAAATAAATGAGAGGTGCTCCAACTCATGAACTAATGAACCAATGAACCAACATACTTCTTCCCACAATCAACCCAATCACGCAAGCAATCGCCGTTAGTGTGCGCTTTTCAGCTTTGAGCGCCTGAGAAAGAGAAAAA
>JAGWBT010000224.1 GCA_021295755.1 Candidatus Poribacteria bacterium | reverse complement strand
TACTATGTCGGCTTTCAGCCCCACAATCCCTACGGTCCAGTCAACACGATGGCGGCAATACAAGTTGATGTCTGCACGACGAACTTCATGATTCAAGAGGGCGGTCATGCACCATGGTTTGATCAGGTAATTGTCGGTGAATTTCCTCGCCAGAAGGATGGATACTTTGACATACCAGCTGCCCCCGGCATCGGCATTGAAATGAACGAAGAGGTGTTGCGGGAAAATCCACCTGTAGCGCGACGTGGAGCAGAGGGCTACAGCCGTCAAGCACCGTGGCGATCCAAGCAGGATACCGAATGGGTTTGAAGCCACATAATATAACATCACATCCATATCTTTGACGAGGAAAGGAGGGGCACCGATGTCAATTTCAATCCAAAAAATATCGCCGGCGGTGGGTGCGCTGGTAAAGGGTGTCGATCTTTCGATTCCCGTGCCCCGAGATACCTTTGACGTGCTTGAGGGGGCACTTGCCGAACATGGGGTGCTTGTCTTTCGTGATCAGCATCTGACACCGGCGCAGCACGTTGCGTTCAGTCAACTGTTCGGTTCCCTTGAGACGCATGTCATCTCTGAGGCGCTGCTGGAGGGTTATCCGGAAATCTATGTGGTCTCCAATGTGGTTGAGAACGGCAAACCAAAGGGCAGAGCATACGCCGGTACCTACTGGCATTCGGATCTCAGCTATAAGGCAGTACCGGCGATGGGTTCGATGATGTACGCGCTACAAATTCCTGAGATCGGTGGAGACACGATGTTCGCCAATATGTATCTGGCGTATGACACGCTATCGGTAGGGCTGCAACGGATGCTCGAACAGCTCTGGGCGATTCACGATTTCGGTCATGCCGATAAGCGCTATTTCTCAAAGAGAGGAGCTACGGCACGGCTCAATGAAGCCGCGAAAAAAAAGACACCACCTGTCCAACATCCGGTGGTCCGTACCCATCAGACGACCGGCCGTAAGGCGTTGTTCATCAATCCCGGCTTTACATCGCGTTTTGTCGATATGACAGAGGAAGAGAGCGAACCGCTGCTAGAGTATCTCTTCCAGCACATCACGCAACCTGCTTTCATCTATCGCCACCAATGGCAGGTGAACGACCTGGTTTTCTGGGACAACCGCTGCACAATTCATCATGCCATTCGGGATTATGGGGAAGATACACCGCGGCACATGCACAGAACAACAATCTGCGGCGATAAACCGTTCCTGTCTAATTTCAACGCTGTTTGATTTTAACGCAAAGACGCGAGGACGCAAAGACGCAAAGGTCTTGAAGTTTTTGCTTCATTGTGCCTTTGCATCTTTTCATTAAATCAAAAAGAGATGAATTTATGCACTGGCATCGTTCTAACCGATCGGAAAACGAGATAAGCCGGAAAATTGTTCTTTGTGCGATTGAAGTTCATCGCACACTTGGTGGACCGGGTTTGCTAGAGAGCTTTTATGAGGAAGCACTTGCATGGGAACTATCCGATGTAGGTTTGCATGTAGTCCGACAGGTAGAAGTCCCAATCACCTATAAATCGAACACCCTAGCGACCCCATTGCTTATAGACTTGCTAATCGATGGTAAAGTCATCATCGAATGTAAAGCAACGTTGAACTATAACACTGTATTTGAAGCGCAGACACTCACCTATCTTCGACTCACCGGCCTCAAGTTGGGCATGGTAATCAACTTCGGTGAGCGAATGGTCAAAGATGGTATACATCGTGTAGTAAATAACTTGTGAAAACTCAATCCAGTGTCTTTGGTTTCAAGGCGAGGATGCCAGGAACAGGGCCCCTTAAAATTTTTTCCATCCTTGCGGCTTTGCACCTTTGCGCCCTTGCGTTAAAATGATAAGATTTTGTATGGAGGGAAATCCACTCTGTATCGGATGAGGAGGAATTATGAAAGCTGCTGTCTTGTATGAATTAAACCAACCGGTTGTTGTCGAAGATATTGAAATGGAAAGCCCGAAGCAGGGCGAAGTCGTCGTCAAGGTCGCCGCAACGGGTGTTTGTCACAGTTGTTACCATGCGGTTACAGGCAAGATCAGCTATCCGCTTCCAGTAGTGTTAGGAGATGAGGGGGCAGGGGTTGTCGAGGAGGTCGGAGAGGGTGTCACTTTGGTGAAGCCGGGCGACCATGTGATTCTGTCATGGGTGCCCTCTTGTGGATATTGTATCTACTGTACGCAAGGCTATCCCAACCTATGCCTGAAAGCGAGACAAAGCGAACGTGGCTGCCTCTTTGATGGCACAACACGCTACAAAAAGAACGGAAAGCCGATCCACCATTATGCGTGGGTCGCGTCCTTTGCGGAATATACCGTAATTCCCCAAGAGTCCGCTATACCGATTGACAAAGAGATTCCATTAGACAAAGCTGCGCTGATCGGTTGTAGCGTCACGACAGGATTTTGTGCTGCAACCAATACGGCTCAGGTGCGTCCGGGGAGCAGCGTCGTGGTATTCGGGACGGGTGGCATTGGTTTGAACGCCATTCAAGGTGCGGCTGTCGCGGGTGCCGAGAAGGTTATCGCGGTAGATCTGCTGGATGCTAAGTTGGAAATGGCACGGCAGCTTGGCGCGACCCATACCATCAACGCTAGCAACCTCGATCCCATCCCAGAGATCCAATCCCTGACAGATGGGTTAGGTGCTGATTATGCGATTGAAGCAATTGGGGTGAATGTGACATACGAACAAGCAATACGCGCCATACGACCTCGAGGGAAGGCAATCTGGATCGGCGTACCCGATCGCGAACCGCTGTCTCTGGAGCCCGGCATACTCGGTGGGGAAAAGATGGTGATGACGAGCACCTACGGCTCAGCGCGCCCCCGCGATGATATGCCTCGCCTGCTGGCACTTTACCGCGCTGGTGTCCTCAAATTGGACGAACTGATTAGCCGCACCTATCAATTGGAGGAGATCAACGAGGCATTTGATGATCTGCTTAATGTCGCTCGTGGGGTGATTCAGTTTTGAGGGAATAGCGCGCTTATTTCTTTATTACACAACGACACTTTCCAACCAATCCCTATTTACCTCAATCCCAAATCCCGGCGCATCGTTAGGCACAAGCTGACCATCCCTGATTACAGCCGTTCCGGGGATGGCGACCATCTCTTCGGGTGGTACACCCGGTGGCGAGACACCCTCGGAGCGTTCGCCCCACGAGATGGCGGGCATTGCAAAGGCGAGATGCTGTCCGTAGGGATAACCGAGATGCCGGCTGCTTCCGCAAGATGACAAATCCGCACGCACGACGTGATTCCGCCCGCCCATAGCACATCCGGTTGGAAGATATCGACGAGCCGCTGGCTAGCAGCCATTGAGAAAGGTAACGGCATATACCAATGTTCGCCGGTAGCGAGTGTCTGCCAAGGCAATCGCTGACGCACCTCAGCGAATCCCTCAAAGTCTTCCGGTATCAGATAATCCTCTAGCCACTTGAGGCGGTAGGGTCTCAACAGCTCGGCGAGCCGAATGGTGTACTCCACATCCAGCGACAGCCAGCAGTCTAGCATCAATTCTACATCGTCGCCGATCAGTTCGCGCGTTCTTGCTACTTCTGCCTCATTTTTATTGAGCCCTTCCAATCCATCGGCGGGTCCATAGGGCAGCGGGAGTTTGGTCGCCTTGAAACCTAACTCCATGTACCATTCGGTCTCGAATCCGGTGGAATAACAGAAGATGCTATCCTTCTGAGGTCCGCCAAGAATTTCATAGACCGGTCGGTTCAACAGCTTGCCCTTCAGATCCCATAGGGCAAGGTCAACAGCACTGATAGCATAGCTTGCGATTCCAGTGCTGCCGTAAGGGGTAGCCATCCGGAACATCATGTCAAACATCTTCTCCGTTG